>NZ_JAHWCO010000458.1:0-1019 GCF_020054415.1 Candidatus Symbiopectobacterium sp.
AGCCATTGCGCGTGTTAGTTCCAGATTTGGACTGGTGCTTCTCATGCCCGAGGTGATGGGTCATTTCAGCATTAAGGGCAGCTTCAACGCTGATCTTTTTCAGCAGGCGATCAAACTGGTTGAGATCGTCAGGGGTTTTGATATTTTTGGCCAGCTCGTTAGCCAGGGCCTGTAACTGTTTTTCGTCCATAAAGTAACCTGCTTTTGATGTTAGATTGAACATATCAAAATCAGGCAATTACACAATCTCGTGTACAGGCTCCGATGGCCAGCATTAAGTGCAGACCTGTTACTTGGCGAGGCCCAAGCGTGGAATCTCGATTTTCGGGCAGCGATCCATCACCACCTCCAGTCCGGCATTTTTTGCCAACACCGCCGCCTGCTCGTTTATGACGCCAATTTGTAACCACAGCACTTTTGCACCAATGGCGATGGCTTCTTTAGCCACCTCGTAAGCGGCCTCTGACTGGCGAAAGACATCGACCATGTCCACCTTGGCAGGAATACAGGCAAGTGACGCATAAACCCGTTGACCATGGAGTTCTTGCCCTGCAAATTTAGGGCTGACGGGGATCACGTCATACCCTTGCTCTAATAAATAAGCCATCACACCATAGCTGGGACGAGAGACTTTTTCACTGGCACCGACCAAAGCGATCGTTTTTACCCTCTCCAACACCGATTTAATATCTGCATCCTTCATTGTTGTTACCTCGTATTGCATGGACTCTTTTACAGTGTACAACACTGCGCCACCTTATTTTTGTCTTCCATTGCCGACAAGTCGGGTATTCAATCTGGCATCCCAAAACGTAGAATTGTCAGATAAACAAAGCAGTAAACGCACAAGGTGAGCAAATCATAACAGCGATAAAAACTGGCTTTGTTGAATAATAGGTAATCATGCTGTTTTTCCATGCCAGTTTTGGTTGAAAATGCTTGTCATCTCAGGTGTACACTTTTCTCATGAGGCCTAACTGCATGATTTTACGTTGCGAGGATCCGTCGTTTCGCTGGGC
>NZ_JAHWCO010000556.1:0-1409 GCF_020054415.1 Candidatus Symbiopectobacterium sp.
AAATGTGCTGCGGGCGTACGCCGATGGCCACTTTACTCGATGGAAAACGGATCTGGGCAGAAAAGAATCTGAACCAGATGTAATCTGACAGACACCTGTATAAATAATCGGTAACTGTCAGATCAGGTCTAAGCTAGTACACATAAACCAAGCTGCACTTGTTTACAAAATAACATGGCGAGCGTACGAACGGCTCAGGTATTCTTCATTCTACGGCGGATTCGTTATCCTATTCTTCGAATGCGCGTTTATTTTGAGGAAAAAAAGGCCATTTTTTGCTATAAAATGAACATATGCGCCAATAGGATGAAAGAGAATAGTGGCGGCAAGGAGCTTTAGCCATTTTTCATTATCAATATAATCCTATTATATCAGGGTGAGTTGTGCGCAACGGCCAATTTGGCGTTTCGCAGTGACCGTTTGATAAGCATTACCACGTTAGCCTTCAGTAACGGAAAGCTGACACATTGCGATTACAGGAGTCTTATATATGATGAAGCGTTTACTTGTGATTACTTTAGCCGGTATGACATTGGCGGGCTGTGCCAACACCAGTTCGCTTTCCGGTGACGTTTATCGCGCCTCTGAAGCCAAACAGGTTCGTACTGTAACTTATGGCACCATCGTTTCATTACGACCTGTACAGATTCAGGCTGGCGATGAGAATGGCACCATGGGCGCTATTGGTGGCGCAGTACTGGGTGGGTTCCTGGGTAACACCGTCGGTGGTGGTACGGGTCGTTCACTGGCAACCGCAGCAGGCGCTGTAGCGGGTGGCGTAGCGGGGCAAAGTGCACAAGGTGCGATGAACCGCGTTCAGGGCGTCGAATTGGAAATCCGTCGTGATGATGGCACCACCATCATGGTTGTGCAACGCCAAGGTGATACCCGTTTCAGCGTAGGCCAACGTGTTGCCATGTCCAGCAATGGACAGAACGTAACTGTAGCACCACGATAAACACGCCTCTATTTTCTGTTATCACCACCGGCACGGTGGTGATAACCTGCATTATTGCTTAGGTCAATAATGTCACTTCACATGAAAAGTTCATTCGGACACAATGCAGCCTCAATCGTACAGGCATGCTGAACAAATAATCGCATTTGTGCAAAACACGTCGGGTACAACACGTTTTTAACGAAAAATAGCATACCATCTAAAAAAGATGTCAATAGGTATATCACCTGCCTAGGCTAAAACCTAACCCGCTTTTTTCAGTAAAAAAACGGCTTTGTTGAATAATAGTGAGTCATGCTGTTTTGCCAAGCCAGTTTTGGGGCTTTGTTGAATAAATCAGAACTTGTAACGACTGCGCCCCATACGGGTCGATTGTTACGTGATGCGAATACTGTTCGGCATTCCTAATAGCGTGATCCGGTTAAGCGCTTTGACCATGGCCATGGCTTCA
>NZ_JAHWCO010000656.1:0-1855 GCF_020054415.1 Candidatus Symbiopectobacterium sp.
AGCCATTGCGCGTGTTAGTTCCAGATTTGGACTGGTGCTTCTCATGCCCGAGGTGATGGGTCATTTCAGCATTAAGGGCAGCTTCAACGCTGATCTTTTTCAGCAGGCGATCAAACTGGTTGAGATCGTCAGGGGTTTTGAGATTTTTGGCCAGCTCGTTAGCCAGGGCCTGTAACTGTTTTTCGTCCATAAAGTAACCTGCTTTTGATGTTGGATTGAACATATCAAAATCAGGCAATTACACAATCTCGTGTACAGGCTCTACCCTGTGCCTGAAGGAGTATCGTCCGTTTTCTGCGAAGGCTGGCGGCGCTTCCCTATATTCTTGCTGTCGCGGTGGCGCACTTTCACCTTGGTTTTTTCTTTCTCTTTCTTCTTTTTCTTCTCTTCAGCACGCTTAGCCAGTACTTTTTTCGACGGCTTACCGTTGGTTTTTTCGCTTGGCGCTTTGGTTTTTGGACGCAACGCATCAATGACGCGCGCTTTCAACGGCTCATTTAAGTAACGGCTGATCTTGCCAAGCAGCAAGTGATCGTGGGCTTCCACCAGTGAGATGGCACACCCTTTTTTGCCAGAGCGTCCGGTACGCCCGATACGGTGCAAGTAGATATCGGCCGTCAGTGGCAAGTCAAAGTTGAAGACATGACTAACATCATTGATGTCCAACCCGCGTGCGGCAACGTCTGTGGCAATCAATACATTGACCAGTCCCTCGCTCAGGCGCGTGATGGCCTGATTGCGTTTGGCTTGCACCATCTCGCCTTCCAGACGGCAACTGTTGATACCCGCTTCACGTAACCAGGCTGCAAGTTCATGCACGTGCTCGCGCTTACGCACAAACACGATGGCTCGGGTGGTTTCCGGCTGTTTCAGCAAATGTGCCAGCAGCGCGGTTTTATGCTCAGTATCATCAGCGCGGTAAAACCATTGCAGAATCTTTTTACGCTCACGCCGTGAAGGGTCGGCTTCAATCTCAACCGGTTCTTTCAACAGTCGCTCTGCGAAATCTTTGACGGCATTGCCTTCCAGCGTGGCGGAAAACAGCAAAGTTTGTGTGCGCCAACGGGTTTCACCGGCAATATGTTCGATATCCTGAGCAAATCCCATGTCGAGCATACGATCTGCTTCGTCCAGAATCAGCGTTTCCACTGCGCGACAGTCAAAGTTTTCTTCTTTGATGTATTGCAGCAGGCGCCCCGTGGTCGCCACCACAATATCCTGATTCTCGCTGAAGACTTCAGCGTGGTTCATGTAGGCCACACCGCCAGTGATGGTTGCTACGTCCAGATGGGTGTGCGCCGCCAACGCTTTAGCCTGCTCGGCCACCTGCATCGCCAGTTCACGCGTGGGTGTTACGATCAGAATACGCGGCGGACCTGATTTTTTACGGGGAAAGTCAATCAGATGCTGCAACACCGGCAGCAGATAGGCTGCTGTTTTTCCTGTTCCTGTTGGTGCGGATCCAAGGACATCTCTCCCGTCCATGGCGGGCGGGATCGCCGCGAGTTGAATGGCGGTGGGGCGCTCGTAGCCCATATCGCGCAAGGCATCTAGCAGGCTTTCATCAAGATCAAGATCGGAAAATTGGGTTGCAGTCATGTTCTACCTCTATTTGGGGCGCTGATTATAGACGCATTACGCGTGCACTTCATCATCTGTTTACACCGCCTTGGTGTCCTGTCGGCGGGATGCTTTCCCTGTTGCAGGGATTCCCTTATGTGTACTAGCTCAGACCTGATCTGACAGTTACCGATTATTTATACAGGTGTCTGTCAGATTACATCTGGTTCAGATTCTTTTCTGCCCAGATCCGTTTTCCATCGAGTAAAGTGGCCATCGGCGTACGCCCGCAGCA
>NZ_JAHWCO010000438.1:0-1474 GCF_020054415.1 Candidatus Symbiopectobacterium sp.
CCACGCCGTTCAGTAGTGTTTTTTTCCGTCCATGCAGCAATGGCTGATTCATCTAGCCATACGGTTAGAGAACCGCGCTGCTTGATGGCCTTGTTATAAGAGGGCCAGTTGGTGATTTTAAAATTTTGTTTTGCCATGGAGACCTGATTTTGAAACAACTGTGGAGATCTGCTCCGATGATTACCCAAAAGTTCTATTTATTCAACAAAGCATACCCCACACGCCAAACTACACGGCTAAC
Source organism: Candidatus Symbiopectobacterium sp. (assembly GCF_020054415.1). NCBI lineage: Bacteria > Pseudomonadati > Pseudomonadota > Gammaproteobacteria > Enterobacterales > Enterobacteriaceae > Symbiopectobacterium > Candidatus Symbiopectobacterium sp. The sequence continues at coordinate 242 of NZ_JAHWCO010000438.1, forward strand.
AGCAGTCCGAGTACGATCATGAAGATGGTGTGGGTGTGGGTGCGGTCGAGGGAAACCAGAAATTGTTCCCCGTGCTGCTTCTGACGCGCGGTATTATTCGCAAGATAGTGTCCGTATTTCTGTGTGAAATCATTCTGGTAAGCCTGAATAGGCACCATAAAAAAGATATCGATCTGATTGCTCTGTTTGATACCGTCAGCCAACTCAACCAACCCTTGATACAGCTGTTGGTAGCTACGCAGTAACGCCTGGCTGTCGCTGTCATTCTCGTCAGGTTTTTCGATCTGCTGATAATAGTCCTGAGCCTGTTTGAGAGAGACTTGCGCCTCTTCCATTAGGCTATTCCAACTGCCTACTGAACCGGTCTCCTTATCTACCATTAGATAGATACCCGCCCGGTTTAACTTATCGCTGGCGTTCATTGCTGCCATACGTGCCTGATCTAGAAGTGCTTGTTGTTCACGTAATCGATCGTTGGCCGTAGTATCGCGCTGTACCTGGCTCATGGTGTTAGAAATAATCGCGATCGACATCAGTTGTAGCAGCGAAAACAAACCGATGATCAGCAATAACCCCAAAAAATGCTGGGTCTGAATCTGCGGAGCAATGTCCCTTTTCCCTTCAGAAACGCGAATCGTGGTAGCATAAGTCTTGGCTCTCAATTAACAAGAGTCAGTACCATAGCATTGTTAACTGACTATATTATTTAAGCTTTTTCCTTCCGCTACTGATATTTTTCAAATTAACTGAAATAAACACGGCGTTTAAATACAGCCGGTAATACAGCAAAAACGCGTTAAATCGGGCGTTTTGGCTGCATCTTAAATGCTATCTTAAACAAAATACCCGTTGATAATGCAGGGTTAAAACACCTTTTTGAAGGGTTTTACGATTACGCTGTGATACACGCCTGTGGCCACGTAAGGATCGGCATCAGCCCAGCGCTGTGCATCGGTCAGTAAGGGAAATTCGGCAATAACAGCGGAACCGGTAAATCCAGCATCACCGGTGGTTTCACTATCAACGGCGGGGAGTGGACCTGCTGTAAGCAGCAGACCTTCATCGCGCAAGGTTTGCAAGCGTGCCAAATGGGCAGGGGCTTTGTTGAATAAATAGAACTTTTGGGTAATCATCGGAGCAGATCTCCACAGTTGTTTCAAAATCAGGTCTCCATGGCAAAACAAAATTTTAAAATCACCAACTGGCCCTCTTATAACAAGGCCCTCAAGCAGC
>NZ_JAHWCO010000527.1:0-1032 GCF_020054415.1 Candidatus Symbiopectobacterium sp.
AATACCGTCCAGAAGACGTAATGCGAACTGGCTTTCGTGAGCCTGTCCGGGGCTCAGCAGGATGTTTAACGGGAGACCACTTCCGTCTGTTGCCAGATGGATTTTGGTGCCAAAACCACCGCGAGAGCGACCCAGACCGTTGTCTCCGGCGATATCGGGATGTTTTTTTGGGCACCGGCAGCACATTTCAGCGCCGTGGCAGACCAGTCAACGAGACCATGCGCATCAAGAGCAGAAAGTAACCTGTTGAAAATAATGTTAATCACACCCTATTTTGACCACAGATTAAAGCGGTTATATACGGTTTTCCACGGAACATATCGCTCACGTAAATCACGCAATGGAGCACCTGAGCACAGAATCCAGAACATACCATTGATGATTTTACGATGTTCTGCCCATGGACGTCCGGCACGTGGTATTGCTGGTTCAGCAGGCAGTAAAGACTGGATGATCATTCATGCTTCATCGGGAATGTCGTAGCGAGCCATAGTTAAATATACTGTGGAAACATACGGTTACTATAACTCAGGCAATTAAGGGACACCGCCTAGCGCGTAACGTGAAGAGGATGAGCAGTGATGTATCGTATTGGGTTGGTGGTGTTGGGATGGTTAGCGGTTGTGTTGGCGACGCTAGGCGTTGTGTTGCCGCTGTTGCCGACTACCCCGTTCCTGCTGCTGGCTGCATGGTGCTTTGCCCGTTCCTCACCGCGTTTTTATGCCTGGCTGCTCTACCGTTCCTGGTTTGGCCCCTATTTGCGGTACTGGCAGGATCATCGGGAATTGCCGCCGGGAGCAAAAGGCAAAGCGGTGGTGATGATCGTGCTGACCTTCGCCATTTCGCTGTGGCTGGTGGACATGGTATGCGTCAGAGTGCTGCTGTTAACGATAATGTGTACTAGCTCAGACCTGATCTGACAGTTACCGATTATTTATACAGGTGTCTGTCAGATTACATCTGGTTCAGATTCTTTTCTGCCCAGATCCGTTTTCCATCGAGTAAAGTGGCCATCGGCGTACGCCCGCAGCA
>NZ_JAHWCO010000454.1:0-5991 GCF_020054415.1 Candidatus Symbiopectobacterium sp.
AATACCGTCCAGAAGACGTAATGCGAACTGGCTTTCGTGAGCCTGTCCGGGGCTCAGCAGGATGTTTAACGGGAGACCACTTCCGTCTGTTGCCAGATGGATTTTGGTGCCAAAACCACCGCGAGAGCGACCCAGACCGTTATCTCCGGCGATATCGGGATGTTTTTTTTGAGCACCGGCAGCACATTTCAGCGCCCGGATATTACTGCCATCCAGCGCCGTGGCAGACCAGTCAACGAGACCATGCGCATAAAGAGCAGAAAGTAACCTGTTGAAAATAATGTTAATCACACCCGATTTTGACCATCGATTAAAGCGGTTATATACGGTTTTCCACGGACCATATCGCTCAGGTAAATCACGCCATGGAGCACCTGAGCACAGAATTCAGAACATACCATTGATGATTTTACGATATTCTGCCCATGGACGTCCGGCACGTGGTATTGCTGGTTCAGCAGGCAGTAAAGACTGGATGATCATCCATGCTTCATCGGGAAGTTCGTAGCGAGCTATAGTTCAATATACTGTGGAAACATACGGTTACTATAACTCAGGCAATTAAGGGACACAGCCTAGAAGCAGCGCAGCCCGGACGTTACGTAAACGACTGTACGGGATCCTGAATGCCATGAAACACAGTGTATCAAACGGTAATGCAGAGTCACTAAACAGCAAGATAATGTTGCTGCGGATCAAGTCCAGAGGATACCGGAACAAAGAGCGCTTTAAGGTGGCAGTGATGTTCCATTACGGCAGGTTAAACATGGGGTTATGAGTCTCCCACCATGATAGGGGAAGACCCAACAACATACAGGTGATTTTTTGTTAATGTTTTGATAAATAACTAATTTATTAAAACAGAGGTAAGCATGAAAACAGAATGTGAAAACTGTGCGCGTGTTATCGGTAATCTGCGGCGTCGCGTCGTCGGTGAGAGCGATTTGGAACACAGCCTGGAGATTGAAAATCTGGAGCGCCGTTTCCGCTTGGCCGCTGTCACCGCTGAACGCGGTGAACTTTACCACCTGTGCGCTACGCAGCAGATCAGTAATGATACCCTGAAAAAGATGCTGCACGATCTCGATTTGCTGGAAGCCGTGCTGAGTGAGAAAGTGTAACCTGGTTTTTGCCTAGCCATGATTTTGCTTAGCTGATGCAGGCCCTACCTACGTTGAGCCTGCATCGGAATTTTGTTGATTCCCTCTATAGCGTGTTACGAATCCTGTCAGAGACCTAATCTGCATGAGGAATGCACGAAAACCCCATGATTGCAGAAAAACCCTACAAATTCTGGCTAATCGTCAGCATTGTAAACTACTTGTCATTAAATGATAATGATTGTTATTATCCTATAACGCGTTGACGCATAAGAATCCGCCAGACAGGTTATTGCCTGTGTCAGAGTGGCTCAGATCCTATTGTTGTGGATCGGTAGCACGTCACTACGCGTGTTGTGGTGTAAGCAACCATCACTTTGACAGAGGGAAAACTATGCGCGTTTTAGTGGTTGATGACGACTCGGTGTTGTGCCATTGGCTTGGTGTAAAGCTGCACTCACATGGTTATGCCTGCAATATTGTTCATGATGGCGAACATGCGCTCAAAGCCATTAAAGATGAAATTTATGACGTGGTGCTATTGGATCGGATGCTACCAGCGTTAGACGGTTTTAGCGTACTGCGTGAGCTGCAAGGGTCGCGTCATCCTCCTATCATGCTGCTTTCAGCGTTGGATCGCGATGTTGATCGCGTGATGGGGCTGGAACTGGGTGCCGAAGATTATCTGGGTAAGCCTTTTAATTTCAATGAGTTGCTTTTGCGCTTAGAGATTATGGTGCGCAGAGGAAAACCGCAGGAGGCACCGTCATCGCTGCTGACGTTTGAAGATCTGCAACTTGATCGTCTGCAACGGGTTGCCTGGCGGAGTGGGCAACGCATCGATCTTACCGATAAAGAGATCAAGCTGCTGATCATTTTGATGGAAAACCCAGGGCAGGTGATCACACGTACGCTATTGTTGGAGCGCGTCTGGGGGTATCACTTCGATCCTCAGACCAACCTGATCGATGTTCATATGTCCAAACTGCGGGCCAAGATCGACAAAGGCTTTCCCCGGCCGCTGATCAAAACGTTAAGATCGATGGGCTATGCCCTGTGTGCAGTGGAAAAAACGGATGTCGCGTAGCGTACACAATGAACCTGCGCTGAGATGGCCGGGTAACGGATGGCGTGAGAAAATTCGCCATTTGTGCGTGCTCGGTGCAAACCGTTATCCGGTGTTTCTGCGCACCTCGCAGTTTCGCCAATTTATTACGTTGGTTTTCCTGTTGTTGCTGATGGTGCTGTGCTGCATTGTCGGTTTCAGCGTGTTGAGTGAAACGCTGATCAGCACCCACGTGCGCGACGTCATACTGTGCAATATCCATGACCATGCAACCCAATCACGGCTGACCGACACGTCTACGTTGATCGCCCAGCTCAAACGCGATAATCAGACCAAAACCGACGAGTTGCCTCTGTTTCTGGTGATGAGCAAGCAGGGCGAGATAATCTACCACAATGCGGGTTGGATGCTGTCTAGGCCAAATCATACCGCGTGCAAAATGGATGTCCCTTGCCTGAAGGCGCTACTGGTTGAAAAGGGGGCGCTGAAGGCCAGCGACCAGCACCGCAGCGCACCCGAGAGCAATCTGGTCGGTATGTCGGTGGCGCTGGATGATGGTGGCGTGTTGTTCACCGCCTATAATCTGCGTCCGATGCTGGAACGTATTCGCACTATTCCACTGGTGGCGGGGGCAGGGCTGTTTTTCGTGCTGTTGTTTTCTCTGGTTGTCAGCAGACATTTCAGTTTACGCAGCCTGCGCAGCGTCGAGCGGATCCGTAACGCGCTGCACCGCTACAGCGCCGGTGAACAGTACGTTCGTATGCCGCTCTCAACGCGTGATGACGATTTCCATAGCCTGAGCAACGACATTAACCAGAATCTGGAGCGCATTGAACGCCTGATGGAGCAGGTGCGCAGCACCTCAAGTCACATTGCCCATGAATTACGTACGCCGCTGACGCACCTGCAAAACCGGTTGTACAACCTGACCGAGCGACAAGGTCTTGAGCATGAGATGCGTGAGGAGTTGCATCAGGCGGTGGAAGAGGTGCACAAGATTTTGGGGCTGTTTCGAACTGTCATGCGTATCGGAGAGATTGAAAGCGGGCGCTGTGTGCATCAATTTGCCCGCTTTGAGGTGCGCCCGTTATTGGAAGAGGTATCTGAATATTATCAACCGTTAGCAGATGCACACCAGTGCCAATTGCTGATTGATGCACCTGCTGGGACGCAACTTTTTGGCGATCGGGCGTTGCTGTTTCAGGCGCTGGCGAATCTGATCGAAAACGCGCTGAAGTATGCTGCTCAAGGTAAAGCGATTACCCTGAGCGTCACCCTTTATCGCGGCTGGGCAGCACTGCGTGTTTCTGATCGTGGCCCTGGTATTCCCGAAAACCTGCACGCCACGGCGTTGGAACGTTTTCAACGCCTTGAAGGGGCACAGCAGCAGCCCGGTTTCGGGCTTGGCCTGTCGCTGGTTAAAGCCATCGCCGAACTGCACGGTGGTCAACTCTGCATGGCATCGGCCAATCCCGGTTTACACGTTTATCTGTGCTTAAAATCTACCTGACATCGTACAGCGTTGAGACGACTGCGCCTAAAGGTGGGGGATAGCGCTGGCACCCTGTTCCGCCCCTGTAATGTTCTCGCGCAACGCGGTAAACAGTTCACGTCCCATCCCCACATGGGAAGCGGACAATTCCTGCTGCTCAGGATGACGCAGTGCCAGCTCTTCGTCATCCACCAGCAGGCTGATCTCACCCGTGATACCGTCAACGCGGATCATGTCGCCATCCTGAATTTTTGCCAGCAGGCCACCGACGTAGGCTTTCGGCGTGACGTGGATGGCGGCAGGCACCTTGCCGGATGCACCTGACAGGCTGCCATCAGTGACCGATGCAACGTTGATGCCTCGGTCCATCAACACACCGAGCGGTGGCATCAGTTTGTGCAGTTCTGGCATACCTATCGCTCTTGACCCCTGATAACGCACCACCACCACGCAATCGTGGTCCAGACGGCCAGCTTTAAAGGCGGCATCGACATCATTCTGATCGTTGAATACCACGGCTGGCGCAACAATCGTTTGGCGTTCTTGCGGCACGGTGGAGGTCTTCATTACTGCGCGTCCCAGATTACCGGAAAGCACTTTGGTGCCACCGTGTTTGGCAAACGGTGTTTCCAGCGGAGCGATCACCTCGGCATCCAGAGACACCTGTGGACCATCGCGATAGACCAGTTTGCCGTCTTCCAGGAACGGCTCCTAGGTGTAGCGATGCAGACCAAAGCCCGCCACGGTATGGACATCGTCGTGCAGCAAGCCACCGCGCAGCAATTCTCGCACCAGCAGCGACACGCCGCCCGCCGCCTGAAAATAGTTGATGTCGCCAGGCCCGTTAGGGTATATGCGACACAACAAAGGCACCACCTTGGACAGTACAGAAAAATCATCCCAGGTGACGGTAAAACCGGCGGCTTTCGCCATCGCCACCAGATGCATGGTATGGTTGGTCGAGCCGCCAGTTGCCAGCAGAGCGACGATACCGTTGACGATCACTTTTTCGTCCACCAGTTGCCCGACGGGCAGATAATCGCCCGCATTTTCCGTCATTCGGGTGACCTGACGCGCGGCTGCTTCTGTCAGCGCATCGCGCAGCGGAATATCCGGGTAGACAAACGAGGAGCCGGGCATATGTAGCCCCATGATCTCCATCACCATTTGGTTCGAGTTGGCGGTGCCGTAAAAAGTACAGGTGCCCGCACCGTGGTAAGCACTGGCCTCGTATTCCAGCAGTGCATCGCGGCCTACTTTGCCTTCAGCATACAGTTGGCGAATTCGCACTTTCTCTTTGTTGGAAATGCCGGTGCGCATCGGGCCTGCGGGCACGAAAACGGTAGGCAGGTGACCAAAAGAGAGGGCTGCAATAAACAGCCCAGGGACAATTTTGTCGCATACGCCCAAAAAAAGTGCGCCATCAAACATGTTGTGCGACAGGCCGATCGCCGCCGACATCGCAATCAGATCGCGGCTAAGCAGGGAGAGTTCCATGCCTTCTTGCCCCTGTGTGACGCCGTCGCACATGGCAGGGACACCGCCAGCGACCTGACCGACAGCACCCACGGCGTTCGGTGCCTTTTTGATCAGATCCGGATAGCGTTCATAGTGCTGGTGGGCAGAGAGCATGTCATTGTAAGAGGTAATGATGCCGATGTTGCTTTTGATCATGTTCTTCAAATCGGCTTTGTCTTCAGGTGAACAGGCCGCGAAGCAGTGTGCCAGGTTGCCGCAGGCCAGTTCGGATCGGTGTACGGTTTTGCTTTTGGCGGCGGAAATCCGTGCCAGATAACGGCTACGTTCGGCGTGGGAACGAGACAGGATGTTGTGGGTAACGCGTGCAACAATAGAATTCATGCTATGCACCATGTGTTTAACATTGATGCTTTGCTTAATTAAAATCAAATGACAATGACGTCGAACGAAATAATTGAGCTACTGCGGCTTGCGGGTATTTTAATTATTTTTATCGTATATTCAATGAGTTGATGTAGCATCAAACGTAGTACTCGCGGTCGATGTAAGTACCGATGATCCTATCGTGCATTTCGGATGATTTTGAATATCCGAGCGTCCTGCGATTGAGCCGTTGCAATCGGTTACGCAGTGTCAGATGGGCTTTGTTGAATAAATCAGAACTTGTAACGACTGCGCCCCATACGGGTCGATTGTTACGTGATGCGAATACTGGTTCGGCATTCCTAATAGCGTGATCCGGTTAAGCGCTTTGACCATGGCCATGGCTTCACCCACCTGAGCATCGTAGTCTCTCAGACTTAGATGACCACCCAGAAGCCTTTTGAACCGGAACATGGCCGTTTCAGCCACTG
>NZ_JAHWCO010000264.1:0-1942 GCF_020054415.1 Candidatus Symbiopectobacterium sp.
CCGCGCTGCTTGAGGGCCTTGTTATAAGAGGGCCAGTTGGTGATTTTAAAATTTTGTTTTGCCATGGAGACCTGATTTTGAAACAACTGTGGTGATCTGCTCCGATGATTACCCAAAAGTTCTATTTATTCAACAAAGCCGAGAAAACATGGCGAAACGCATTCAATTCAGCACCCACGGCGGCCCTGAGGTGCTGGAGTACGTTGATTTTACCCCGCGTGAACCGGCTGCGGGTGAAGTACAAATTGAAAACCGTGCTGTTGGGATCAACTTTATCGATACCTACGTGCGCAGTGGGCTTTATCCGGTATAGACCTTCCCGTCTGTGCTGGGCATTGAGGCGGCGGGAGTGGTGGCGAAAGTCGGCGCGGGCGTAAGTGGTTTTCAGGTCGGCGATCGCGTGGCGTACGCGCAAGCGGGGCTGGGCGCTTACAGTGCGGTGCACAACGTGGTGGCAGATCGCGTAGCGCATCTGCCAGAGGCCATCAGCTTTGAGCAGGGTGCGGCATCGTTCCTGAAAAGGCTGACGGTATACTACCTGCTGCGTGAAACCTATGAGATCAAATCCGGTGAGACATTCCTGTTCTACGCGGCCGCCGGTGGCGTTGGCCTGATCGCCTGCCGGTGGGCCAAGGCGCTGGGTGAGAAACTTATTGGTACGGTCGGGTCAGATGACAAGGCGGCGCTGGCGCGCCAGGCAGGTGCCTGGGCGACCATCAACTATCGCAGTGATAACATCGCGCAGCGGGTATTGGAATTAACCGATGGGCAGAAGGTGCCCGTGGTGTACGACTCGGTGGGTAAAGACACCTGGGAAGCCTCGCTCGACAGCCTGCAACGTCGCGGTTTGATGGTGAGCTTCGGTAACGCTTCCGGCCCGGTGACCGGCGTGAACCTGGGCATTCTGAATCAGAAAGGGTCGCTTTACGTGACGCGTCCGTCGCTGTTTGGCTATGTGACCAACCGGGCCGAACTGGATAAAGCGAGCTGTTTTCGCCGATTGCCCGCTGCGCTATCAAGGCAGATGTTTCTGCCAATCAGATCTTCGGGCTGTCGGAAGCGCAAAAGGCGCATTGTGCACTGGAGAGCCGTCAGACGCATGGTTCCTGCCTGCTGATCCCTGGACGATAAGTGAGCCACTGTAGTCTGTCGTAATGGCAATAATAGGCGGTCAGCGTAAAAAGTAAGGGCCCCAAACGGGGCCCTTGTTGCTGCATTATTTTTGATATTTCATCATGCTGTATGTAGAGTACAGCGTGGCGAACGTCAGCGCATCGAGGCGTAATTTTTTTGGATGATGATGCTCTGACGCGGATGAAATCATTTTTTATCGATTCGCGAGGCCGCGTGTCCTGTGCGTGTTACCGGTTACGCAAACCGCCTTGCTACATGGAGGCAGTCATAGTGACCAAGATCCGCCATCTTAACAGTTGCTTAGGGGAAAAAATATCTGCTGGCGCACAAAATTGGCGTAAATTACCGAGGATCGTGGTGATCAGAAGCGGTATTTGCCGCTGCCGTCACAACGCGTGGTATCAGCGGTAATCACGCAGCTGTTTTTGCTGCCAGTAACGCCACAGCCAGACAATAGCCACCGCCAGCAGCAGCCAGGGCAGCACTTTGATGGCGGTAACAACCAGCCCCCCCACCAGCATCACCACCGCAGCAATGACCAGTGCGCCCAGTACGCCAATCAGTGAAATCCCGGTGACCATTAGCATCACGAAAAAGCCCACAACGAACAAAAACTCCAGCATGATTTCTCTCCTCAATCAGATGTACCATACTAACGGCGCGTTCTGTGGGTCGTGTATTCAATATGTTGATTGCAGTGTGAAATGTCCGGTTTTGGATGTGGAATACAGTGGCTAAAGTTGATGTAAGATGCCCGTTTTGTGAACAGACATCTCCTGTGAAAAAACACGGTTATGGCAAAAGTGGC
>NZ_JAHWCO010000326.1:0-7600 GCF_020054415.1 Candidatus Symbiopectobacterium sp.
AGGTGGGTGAAGCCATGGCCATGGTCAAAGCGCTTAACCGGATCACGCTATTAGGAATGCCGAACAGTATTCGCATCACGTAACAATCGACCCGTATGGGGCGCAGTCGTTACAAGTTCTGATTTATTCAACAAAGCCGTTAACTTTATATGCTGCTTATCAAGCGGATGCCGTGCGGCAGTAGAGTACTCGTGGTTCACCGATAAAATCCTCAGTTTTGTAATCTCGTTGATGCTTTTCCAGATTCGCCCTTCAAACGGCAGTCTGGCTTTATTCATCCAGCATCATTTCTGGCAGCAACGACAATAAAATGTACTACGCTGCCCATGTTTTTTCGTTAACAACGGCGTTCCGCATACGCGGCAAAGCTCCCCCGCTTGACCATAAACCTGCAATTCCTGCGCAAAATACCCCGGTTTACCATCTGACTGTAAGAAATCCCTTAACGTCGTGCCGCCTTGCTCAATCGAGCGCTGTAGCACCTGCTTTATCGACTGAACGAAACGAGCAGATTCTGATTCGCTCAGCGAGCCCGCTGCACGATCGGGATGAATACTCGCCATAAACAGGGATTCGCTGGCATAAATGTTTCCTACGCCGACCACCACCTTGTTATCCATCACCCACTGCTTAATAGCCGTGTGCTTACCGCGCGAACGCTGATAGAGATAGTCGGGAGAGAATGCCGCACTCAAAGGTTCCGGGCCAAGGTGTGCAAGTACGCTGCTGGTTTCAAGGTCCGTCGTCCACAGCCAAGCACCAAAACGTCGGGGATCGGTATAACGCAGCACATGGCCGTTGTCCATGACCATATCCACATGATCGTGCTTATCAGGAGGGAGATATTCCGGCAGAATGCGCAAACTGCCAGACATGCCCAAATGCACAATAATCCAGCCGCCGGGTAGCGCAAACAGCAGGTATTTTGCCCGACGCGCTATGCTCGAAATAGGCTGGTCACTCAACGCAAGGATCTCGCTGGACACCGGCCAACGCAAGCGGGGATTACGCACGTCAACGTGCAGTATGGTGTGTCCGACAAGATAGGGTGATATCACGCGGCGGCTCGTTTCAACCTCTGGTAATTCCGGCATTTTCTCCTCCTGAACACTCCCGCTGCTAACGTAGCATAAAAAAAACCGGCCTTAGCCGGGTTTTTAATAAGTCCACAAAAATTACTTGATTTTAGCTTCTTTATAGATCACATGCTGACGGACAACCGGATCGAATTTCTTCAGTTCCAGTTTTTCCGGCTTAGTGCGCTTGTTCTTCGTCGTCGTGTAGTAATGACCAGTACCGGAAGAAGAAACAAGCTTGATCTTCTCGCGAACACCTTTAGCCATGATTCGGTTCCTTAGTACTTTTCACCACGGGTACGCAGGTCGGCCAGGACCGCTTCGATACCCTTCTTATCGATAACACGCATACCTTTAGCAGATACGCGCAGCGTTACAAAGCGTTTTTCGCCTTCAACCCAGAAACGATGGGAATGCAGGTTCGGCAGAAAACGGCGTTTGGTCGCATTCAGTGCGTGGGAACGGTTATTACCGGTCGCCGGACGCTTGCCAGTAACTTGGCAGACTCGGGACATGTCTATTCTCCAAAAATCAAATCAGCTCGAGCTTCGTAGAGGATGTTGGCCGCCTCGTCAGGCTTTAGAGCCCATCTCAGCAGCTTTACAAGTAAAGATACTGTCATCAGGGTAAACCTGCTGAGATAGGCCCTTAACGCCACAACCAAGATTCTCAAAGGTGGCGTAGTATACGCTCTAGCGCGGATGTGCTCAAGTCCCGAGCAGCGAAAGATCTCTAAGGATCGCGGAAAATATGCTAAATCCAGCCTCGCTCGGCAAATGATACGTACTCACCACGCCCAATTACCAGGTGATCGAGGACACGAATGTCCATCAATGCACATGCCTGAATAATATGCGTCGTTATCATGCGATCGGCGCTACTCGGCTCTGCATCCCCGGAAGGGTGATTATGCGCCAGAATGAGCGCATCCGCATTGGCTTTTAACGCTTCACGCACAATTTCTCTCGGGTGCACCTCGACGCTGGCAATCGTACCTGCAAACATCTCTTGATGTCGAATCACGCGGTTCTGATTATCAAGAAACAGCACGGTAAAAATTTCTCGCGCCTGATGTGCCAACGCCGATTGTAGGTACTGTAGGGTCAGATCGGGATTCAGCATCGCTTTTTCCCTCACCAAGCGCGCGGCGTATAGCCGCCTCGCTAGCTCCGCTACCGCCTGAAATTGCACAAATTTAACCACCCCCATCCCTTTCACGGCGCAAAATTTTTGTTGCTCGGCCATCATGACATGGTAAAGGGAACCAAAATGATGCAGCAGTTGCTCCGACAATGCCATCACGTGAACCCCCGGCAACCCAGTGCGCAGAAAGATAGCCAACAGCTCCACATCCGTAAGCGCTTCGGCCCCCGAGGTAATAAGCTTTTCACGCGGAGCCTGATCGTCAATCCACACCGTTATGCCTCCTTTCCATCGTTGCTCGATCATGGCAGGCTCACGGTAGCGAGGCGAGAACGCAAGCGAGCCCCTGCATAACTGCACGCAAGGCACCTGCAACAAAGCCTCATGAGCATAGACAAACGCGAGCAAGATTCCGCTCATCCGGCAAGGTTATGATAAAATGTTTCCTCTTAGGCGTTAATCGGACAAAGATGATGACGGGATTTTCCAATCAGCCCGGGCTCTCCGGTAAAAAAATCGTGCTCGGCATCAGCGGCGGTATTGCCGCTTACAAGTGCCCAGAAATTGTCAGGCGTCTACGCGATCGCGGCGCAGAAGTTCGCGTGGTAATGACTCCTGCCGCGAAGGCATTTATTACACCGCTCACGCTTCAGGCGGTTTCAGGATACCCAGTATCAGACGATCTTCTCGATCCTGCCGCCGAAGCGTCAATGGGGCACATTGAGCTGGGAAAATGGGCTGACCTAGTTATTCTTGCGCCCACAACGGCGGATGTGATCGCACGTTTAGCCGCTGGCATGACCAACGATCTGCTTACCACGCTTTGTCTGGCAACGGCTGCCCCCGTCGCTATTGCACCTGCCATGAATCAGCAGATGTATCGCGCGACGCCAACACAGGATAATCTTGCAACGTTGGCACGGCGCGGTGGCCTGGTTTGGGGCCCCGATAGCGGCAGTCAGGCCTGCGGTGATGTGGGTCCTGGTAGAATGATTGATCCGTCGGCGATCATTGAGCTTGCCGAAGGCTATTTTACGCGCGTCAACGATCTGCAACATCTCAATATTATGATCACCGCGGGACCCACGCGTGAGGCGCTTGATCCTGTACGTTTCATCACCAATCACAGTTCGGGCAAGATGGGATTTGCCATCGCGCAAGCGGCTGCGGAGCGTGGCGCTCACGTGACGCTGGTCGCCGGGCCCGTGTCATTACCAACACCCGCAGGCGTTCGGCGCATTGACGTGACCAGCGCGTTGGACATACAGCAGACGGTGATGTCTCATGCGGCACAACAGCAGATTGTCATCGGCTGTGCCGCCGTGGCTGATTACCGGGCTAAACAGATAGCCAGCGACAAGATAAAAAAACAGGGCGATGAAATCAGTATCACACTGGTTAAAAACCCAGATATTATTGCAGGGGTTGCAGCCATGTCAGCGTCTCGCCCATTCGTCGTTGGATTTGCTGCCGAAACCCAGAATGTGGAAGAATACGCGCGTCAAAAATTGACGCGTAAAAATCTGGATCTGATTTGCGCAAATGATGTTTCCCTTTCAGGGCAGGGATTCAACAGTGACACCAACGCGTTGCAACTGTTTTGGCCGGAGGGTGACACCCGTTTACCTCTGTGCGAAAAGCGCCTCCTTGGCCAATATTTAATCGATGAGATTGTCCGCCGCTATGATGAAAAAAATCGACGTAAAAATTCTTGATGCACGCATTGGTCAACAGTTTCCGTTACCGACCTATGCCACCGCAGGCTCGGCCGGCCTTGACCTTCGAGCTTGTACTGATGAAGGGATCGCGCTAGCCACAGGGGAGACGATACTGGTGCCAACGGGTATCGCTATCCATATCGACGATCCCAGCCTAGCTGCTGTTATTCTCCCCCGCTCAGGGTTGGGGCATAAGCACGGTGTGGTATTAGGTAATTTGGTTGGGCTTATCGACTCTGATTATCAGGGACAACTGATGGTTTCCGTTTGGAACCGTAGCCAGCAAGCCTTCACTATCGAGCCCGGTGAACGCCTTGCACAGATGGTGTTTGTTCCCGTTGTTCAGGCTGAATTCAACATTGTCGATGATTTTGTAGGAACAGAGCGGGGAGAAGGCGGTTTCGGCCATTCTGGTCGTCGTTGATCCGAAAATAGGTATACCCTGCGTTACGCCTTGGACACGCGGTCAATCGCGTGTCTTTGTTGTGTTTATCTAGGTCATTACCCTAAATAATTCTAAATGGTTGTCAGCTTCTTTTTGATCAAGGGTCTTTTCTGACATGGCAGAGAAAGAGAATACGAAAAGGAATCGTCGCGAGGAAATCTTGCAAGCGTTGGCGCAAATGCTGGAATCCAGCGATGGCAGCCAACGCATCACTACCGCAAAGCTTGCCGCAATGGTCGGGGTTTCCGAAGCCGCACTCTATCGGCACTTTCCCAGCAAAACACGGATGTTTGACAGCCTTATCGAGTTTATTGAGGATTCGCTGACAACACGTATCAATCTGATTCTGCAAGATGAGAAAGATACGTTCCAACGTGTGCGGTTGATTTTGTTGCTAATGTTGGGTTTTGCTGAACGCAACCCCGGCCTGACGCGCATCCTGACCGGCCATGCGCTGATGTTCGAACAGGATCGTCTGCAAGGACGCATCAACCAGCTGTTTGAACGCATTGAATCGCAGCTTAAGCAGGTGTTGCGCGAACACAAACTGCGAGAGGGGAAAGCCCTTACCCATGACGAGTCACTGCTTGCCAGCCAACTGCTCGCCTTCTGCGAAGGGATGCTGTCACGCTATGTTCGCTCAGAATTTCGCTTTCGGCCTGCACAGGATTTTGAGACACGTTGGCCACTGCTCGCCACCCAACTCTATTAACATCGCCCCGCTTTTGCCTAAGAGCCTCTGCACCAAGGCCTGTTCACACAGCAACAGGCTGGCCAGAAATCTCTCAGGCAACATCAGCGCTTATGCACAGGTGACTACACAGTAATACCATACTGATCGCGATAGGCCTTCACCGCATCCAGATGCACGGCCATCTCTGGTTTTTCTGCCAAAAAGCTGATCAGATCTTGCAGCGCAATGATGGAAATCACCTGACACTGATAATCGAGTTCCACTTCCTGAATAGCAGAAATGGCTCCTGTACCTCGCTCCTGGCGATCCAGTGCAATCAACACCCCGGCGAGCGTCGCGCCATTTGCTGCGATAATGCCCATGGATTCACGAATGGCAGTACCTGCGGTAATCACATCATCAACCAGCATGATACGGCCTTGCAGCGCGCTGCCGAGCATATTGCCTCCTTCACCATGATCTTTGGCTTCTTTACGGTTAAAGCAGTAAGGCACATCGGTTTCGTGGTGTTCAGCCAGCGCCACCGCGGCGGTCGTGACGATCGGAATCCCTTTGTAAGCGGGCCCGAACAGCACATCAAAGGTAATACTGGCATCCACCAACGCTTCAGCATAAAAACGGCCCAAAAGTGCCAAGTCTCGCCCGGTATTGAACAGCCCGGCATTGAAGAAATAGGGGCTGACACGCCCGGATTTCAATGTGAATTCGCCGAATTTTAATACCTGCTTGCTAAGCGCGAATTCAATAAATTGGCGCTGATAGGCTTTCATTACTGCATCTCCTCGTATCACGGTGAGTATGGTTATGGTTGGAACACCAGCCATAAAAAAAGCGACGCCGAGGTCGCTTTGCAAAAATGGATAACGCCGCTGCCAGGCAACGGCTGATGAAATGACAGGCGGTCTATGCCAGTCATTCCTACTTGAAGTCCGCAACTTGCGCTTGCGTCAACGCTGCTTTCTGCGCCTCGACGATAGTATCAGTGCCACCACGCGCCAGAGCGAGCAGCGCCAACAGCTCTTCGTGACTGAACGGCTCGCCTTCGGCGGTACCTTGCAGCTCAATCATGCGGCCATCTTCGGTCATGACCACGTTCATGTCCGTTTCCGCCGCAGAGTCTTCCACGTACTCAAGATCGCACACGGCCTCACCGGCAACGATCCCCACGGAAACCGCCGCTACCATGCCCTTGAGCGGGCTGGCTTTGAGCTGGCCTTTTGCCACCATGCGGTTGAACGCATCCGCCAGTGCCACACAAGCGCCGGTAATAGAAGCAGTGCGCGTGCCACCATCAGCCTGCAACACATCGCAATCCAGCGTGATGGTGTATTCACCGAGCTTTTCCAGATCAACGGCAGCGCGCAGAGAGCGCGCGATAAGGCGCTGGATTTCCAGCGTTCTTCCGCCCTGTTTTCCCTTGGCGGCTTCACGCGCATTGCGGCTATGGGTCGCACGCGGCAGCATGCCGTATTCAGCGGTCACCCAGCCTTTCCCCTGCCCTTTCAGGAAGCGCGGCACGCCTTCTTCTACCGTCGCGTTACACAGCACTTTCGTGTCGCCGAACGCCACTAACACGGAACCTTCCGCATGCTTGGTATAGCCACGCGTTAGCGTGATGGGACGCACCTGTTGTGCACTTCGGCCTGACGGACGCATGAGATTCTCCGGGTTATGCTCTATTGATTGGCACACATTATACGGCCTTCGGACAACAATTCATACTTTAGCTGCCGCGCGTTATCCAGACCCAGTGCGGTTTCGCGGGTGCGCTGTGTCCGGTGTAATGCACGCATCCCGCCAGCCCGCCGCCGTGCTGTTCAGGGCGTGCAGTACTGCGTGACCTGCCAGGAAACCAATGAGCGTAAAGACAGACACGACAGCATGAGGAAGGCATGAAACCGATCCTGAAATGTGCAGGCGGAAAGTCTCGTCTGATGCCACGCTTAAGGCCTTTGCTGCCAACGGCGGATTGTCTGGTTGAGCCGTTTGTGGGTGGTGCATCGGTCTTTCTCAATACCGATCACCGCCGCTATATGCTGGCCGATATCAATCCCGACCTGATTAACTTCTACCAGGCGGTGATGGATGCACCTGAAAGCGTTATACGGGCTGCGCTCCCCCTGTACAGACACAACAATAACCACGAAGACTATTACCGCCTGCGTGCTGACTTCAACCTGTGGCGAGTGTTTGTGGGGGTTAAGTGTGCCGCAGTGTTCCTGTACCTGAATCGCCATGGCTACAACGGCCTGTGCCGCTACAACCTGCGTGGCAAATTTAATGTCCCGTATGGTCGTTACAAAAAACCGTATTTCCCTGAAACGGAAATCCACCTGTTCTCTGAAAAGGCGCGCGATACCCATACCCGATTTGTCTGTCTGCCCGGCTTTGTTGAATAAATAGAACTTTTGGGTAATCATCGGAGCAGATCACCACAGTTGTTTCAAAATCAGGTCTCCATGGCAAAACAAAATTTTAAAATCACCAACTGGCCCTCTTATAACAAGGCCCTCAAGCAGCGCGG
>NZ_JAHWCO010000519.1:0-4319 GCF_020054415.1 Candidatus Symbiopectobacterium sp.
CCGCGCTGCTTGAGGGCCTTGTTATAAGAGGGCCAGTTGGTGATTTTAAAATTTTGTTTTGCCATGGAGACCTGATTTTGAAACAACTGTGGTGATCTGCTCCGATGATTACCCAAAAGTTCTATTTATTCAACAAAGCCGTATGCGCGCAGAGATTAAAGATCGCGCCCTAGCGGTGTTAAAAGCAGCACTCACCTCACAGCAGGGTGAACCCTGGGCGACACTGCGCAACATCATTAAGGAATACCCTAACGATAGAGGACTGTTTTCTCCGTTATTGCTCAACGTCATCACGCTGCAACCGGGACAAGCGATGGGAAACCCCGCATGCTTACCTGAACGGTGTAGCGCTGGAGGTGATGGCAAATTCGGATAACGTTACGGGCTGGACTCACCCCTAAATATATCGACATTCCTGAACTGCTGGCGAATGTGAAATTTATCCCCAAACCGGCAAACCAGCTGTTAACTCAGCCGATTGAAGACGGTGAAACCTGCTATTTTACCGTACCTGTCGCAGATTTTGCCTTTTCCCTGCATCATCTGAAGGATCAGCCACAAACGCTGAACCAACAGAGCGCAGCCGTTGTCTTTTGTATCGATGGAAAGGCCACATTGATGAAAAATAGTCAGCTGCTTACGCTTCGCCCCGGCGAATCCTGCTTTTTGCGTGCGTCAGAGTCTCCCGTCAGCGTAGAGGGAAGTGGACGACTGGTACGCGTGTATAATGGTTAGACACTTTCTCCCCTTAAGGGATGCTTACTTAGAAAAGGAATCACACTATGAAGAAGTCTCTGGTTGCCGTCGGAGTTATTGTAGCACTGGGCGCCGTGTGGACAGGTGCGTCATGGTATACGGGCAAGCAATTAGCACAAAATATCGATACGGTTACTGCTGAATTTAACAAGCAGTTACAGGAAACATATCCGAATTCAGGTTTCAAGCTCGTGTATCGTGATTATCAGGGAGGGGTGTTCAGCAGCACGTTTTCACTGGTATTGCAGCCAGATGGTTCTGCATCAGAAACGCGTCCGTTAGCCCCCAAAAACGAAATAGTGCTCAACGAAACCGTTTCACACGGGCCACTTCCGCTCGCACTACTGAAAAAAATGAATTTACGTCCCAGCATGGCGCATATTCACAGCGAACTGGCTAACACCGAAGCGACCAAAGCACTTCAGAACCAACCGTTCTTCAGCGCAGAAACACGCGTGGCATTCAATGGAGATACCGCTTCAGTTATCTCTCTGCGCCCACTGGATATTGACAGTGAAGGCACCAAATTTGCCTTCAGCGGCACTGATATTGCGTTAGACCTTGCCCACGATCTACGTAGCAGCCGAATTTCAGGCACTGTTTCTCACTTTTTATCAGAAACCACCAACTACGAAGGCGGCAAAGAGACTATCGTTCTCGAAGGCCTTGGGTTGGAAGCGAACAATCACCGCGGCAAGTTTAATCTGGATCTCTGTGATGGTAGCGTTACCCTGAAATCAATGAAGGTGACACCGCCAACAAGTGACCCTGTCATGCTGAATAACTTCGTGATCAAAAGCACCATGAACGAAGACGACAAAAACATCGCTGGCGCGATAACGTTGTCATTAGACACACTGCTGCTCAAAGATCGCGATCTAGGTAGAATGAAGTTTACTTTCAGCTTTAACCAACTCGATGGTGAAGCGACACAGCAGTTCGCCAAAACTTATAAGACGTTGAGTGCATCATTCCTGGAGTCGCCGTCTGCCATGGATCCGCTGCGTTTTCAGTATGAACTGGGGCAATCATTACGCAATGCTCTGCCCAGCCTGCTGAAAGGCAACCCGAACTTTACCATCGCCCCCTTGAGCTGGAAAAATGCCAAAGGTGAGAGCACGCTCAACGCCTCGCTCAATTTGAGTAATCCTGCACAATCTACAGCGTTAACACCGCCGGCACAAAGCGATGAAGAAGGCGTGATCCGTCGTGCGGTTAAACAACTGGATGTGACGTTGAACGCGCCAATGGCGATGCTGGCGGAAGGTATCGTTCAGGCCGGAAGGCAGGCGCAATCGGATCAGGAACATCAGCAACTGATTGCCAGTGCGCAAGAGCAAGTGAAAATGCTGGCTGGCGTAGGCGAAATGAACCAAATCACCGTCACCAAAGATGACGCCATCACCAGTTCGCTGCACTATGCGGACAATCAGGTTGAGTTCAACGGGCGTAAAATATCACTGGCGGAGTTTATTGCCCCCTTTATCGATATCCCTACTGATGAAGGTGACGAAGGCGATGATGCCGAGCCAGAAGCTCAAGACTCACCGGCCGCTGTCCCCCCGCAAGCGAAGTAATCTCTGTACCGCCTGTGCGCTATGGCAGGCGCTACTCCCCCAAATCCACTGAGTGAATGGTCATAGCGTTGGATAAACACACACTCGAATCACGCCAGAGCGTACTTTATTTTGCTGCAATGGCACTAGCCTGACTGGCAGCACAGGTTTTTTCTGAAACAGAGGGTTGGGTAAGACTGATCAACCCGGCGTTAGCCATCATGCTGTTCGTGACCTTTATGCAGGTGCCTCTGGTGACCTTGCTTGATGGATTGCGCAATCTGCGTTTTATTGGCGCGCTGCTGGCTGCCAATTTCATCGGGATTCCGTTATTACTGTTGCTTACCCGCCCGTTGCTGCCGGATGTTCCCCTGGTGCAATTTGGCATTCTGCTGGTGCTGTTAGCGCCCTGTATCGATTACATTGTAACCTTCTGCCATCTCGGACGCGATGACGCCGCCCGTTTGCTTGCCTGCACCCCGCTGTTGTTGGCAATGTAACTGCTGTTGCTACCGCTTTATCTGGCGCTGTTCCTGGATGACGCTGCTGCGGCATTAATCTCGCCAGCCCCGTTTGCGCAAGCGTTTATCTGTCTGATCCTGATGCCGCTTATCGGCGCTGGTTTATTACAACACATCCAATCGCGCTTTTTGATCGTGCAACGCATCACTAACGCTGCCGGTTGGTTACCGGTGCCCGCGACGGCCGTTGTGATCTTTTTAGTGGTAGCGTCTGTCGTGCCACAATTAGAACTGGCGATCGGCCCGGTACGTCAGGCGCTATCGTTTTACCTACTGTTTGCCGTTGCCGCGCCTTGTATTGGCGCGTCGACGGCACGCTTGTTTGACTTGAACACCGCCAGCCGGCGTGCCGTGGCATTCAGTTGCGCCACACGTAATTCGTTAGTGATCCTGCCCCTGGCCTTATCGATCCCTAGCGCTATGCCGGTACTGCCGGCGATCCTGTTTGCACAAACCGTGATCGAACTGATCGCGGAATCCTGCTGTGTGCGAGTAATTCCTCTCATGGTGCGTAGCACAGGCAGAGATCGCCCATTCGTGTAATCGGCAATGGTATTCCATGCCATATTGTTTATACTAAACAGTACCTTATTAATTTAACGGCTCAATGCACATTGGTGCGCGGAGCGAAAGAAGCCATTATGATCGATCTTTCAATCCCGTTGACAGACATTCACCGTGACCTTGATGGCAATATTCGCGCACAAACGATCCTCGATTTAGTACGCCAGTTTAACATCACACTCCCTGCGCAGACGCTTGAAACGCTGATCCCACACGTACAGGTCATCGACAAAGCGGCTAATCTACTTGGTTTTCTTAAAAAACTGGATTGGGGCGTGGCCGTGCTCGGTTCTCTCGATGCCTGCCGCCGTGTTGCTTATGAAAACGTGGAAGATGCGGTGCGCGCCGGTCTTGATCACACAGAGCTGCGATTCTCACCCTATTATATGGCGCAGCGCCATGCACTTCCGTTGCAAGGCGTGGTCGAGGCGGTTATCGATGGTATGCAAGCAGGCTGTCGCGATTACGACACCGATATCCAGCTGATTGGTATCATGAGCCGTACCTTTGGATCTGAGGCGTACCAGCAAGAGCTGGATGCCCTGCAAGCCTGCCGCGACAAGATCGTAGCACTCGATCTCGCTGGGGATGAACTCGGCTTTCCGGGCTGCCTGTTTACTTCTCATTTTCGTCAGGCTCGTGATAACGGTTGGCATATTACAGTTCATGCCGGTGAAGCGGCGGATGCTGAAAGTATCTGGCAGGCTATTCGGCAATTGGGTGCGGAACGTATTGTTCATGGAGTAGCCGCCATTGTTGATAAAACGCTAATGACTCATATGGGCTTTGTTGAATAAACATATTTTATGCTGCATCCCCAGTGAAACTGCTGATCTTAGCAACGTAAAATCATTCAGTTAGCTCGCGTAAGAAAACAGCACACCTAGAGTGACAAGCATTTTCCGCCAAACCAAGTATGGCA
>NZ_JAHWCO010000440.1:0-7326 GCF_020054415.1 Candidatus Symbiopectobacterium sp.
ATGTGCACACTCAATACGCTGCGTATACAGCTTGCTAACAATGTGTTTTACTTCTGGAAGTTCGTCGTTGTAAGCCCTGTAGCCATCCTTGTTTGCATGACTGACGACGGTAACGCTGATGGCCACTTTTGCCATAACCGTGTTTTTTCACAGGAGATGTCTGTTCACAAAACGGGCATCTTACATCAACTTTAGCCGCTGTATTCCACATCCAAAACCGGACATTTCACACTGTAATCAACATATTGAATACACGACCCAGCACCTCACCAAACAGAATGCCAACAGCCGCCCCCCCCCCAGCGCCGCGCCCACCTGCTGTACCGTAGAAACCACCCCAGATGCCATACCAGCCTGAGTTTTATCGACAAAGCCCAGCACCACATTTAGCAACGGCGTCATGATGAATCCCTGACCGACACCGACCATAATCAGCGCGGGAATGAGTCGCACAGCAACTAACGCCGCTCCCGCCATGCTCACCTGCACAATCATCCCCCCGATGGAAAGCATATAGACCAACGCACCCACCACGATCGCATGCGTGCCAAAGCGTGCCACCAGTCTCGGTGCAGCCAGCGACGCCAGCATAAAACCCACGCTACAGGGAGTAAAGATACTGCCCGCCACCAGAGGATCAAGACCTAGCCCGGTTTGCATCAGCAATGCAAAACACAAAAAGAAGGAACTTGACGTCGAATAAACCAGCAACACCAGTACAGCCCCCAACGCAAAACGGCGTTGCGATAGCAACTGCATATCGACAAGAGGGGCCCCACCGCGCACCCGCCGCCGTTCCTGCTGCCGGAAAAACAATGCAAGCAGCGCCATTGCTGTACCCAGCGACCAGAGACTCCAACCCGGCCAGCCTTGTGCTGGCCCCTCGATCAGTGCCACCAACAACAGCGTCAACCCTGTACTGCTTAACGCTATTCCCATCCCGTCTAGGGCAGAGCATTGCGGCGCACGAGTTTCAGGAATGCAGCGCGCAGCAGCGATGGCAAACATTCCAATAGGTACATTGATGATAAAGATGCTGCGCCAGCCCAGCCCGAACAGATCGGCACGCACTATCCAGCCGCCTAGCACCTGACCCGCAATCGCAGACAAACCGAGCGTCATTCCTAACAGGCCAAAGGCACGGCGGCTGTTATCCCCGCTGAAATTGACACGGATGGATGCATAGACCTGAGGAAACAACAAGGCGGCGGACAAGCCTTGCAACGCCCGCGCTCCGATCAAAAAAACCGGCGCCCGGTGCCAGACCGCATAGTACTGATGACAGGATGAAGCACGCCATGCCGACAATAAACAATTTACGGCGACCAAACCGATCACCCAGTCGTCCGCCGGTGATGAGCAAGACACCGAAGGCCAACTCGTAGCCAGCCACGATAAAACCGATCTGTGAAAAGTTCGCGCCCATCCCTGTTTGTATACTCGGGATAGCCACATTGACCACGAACAGGTCGAAGATGGTCATGAAACCGGCTAACAACAGCACGGACAACACCAGCCACGGTGGGCCACTGGCGGCACGCTCGGACGACAGTGTACAACAAGAATTTGTGTTCATAGTGCGCTTCCAAAATCAAGAATCGATCATTCTCAAATTCTTTTTAACCGATTACAATTTAACACGTTATGCTATTACTAAAAATAACGAGATAAACAATGCGAACTCTGGAACGAACCCGCCCCGACTTGGCGGCTTTCCTCCGCACGCACCGTGAGCGCCTTTCTCCCGCCGAGGTCGGTCTGCCCGGCGGTAATCGACGCCGCACACCGGGACTCCGACGTGAGGAAGTTGCCGCGCTCGCAGGTGTTGGCCTGACCTGGTACACCTAGTTAGAACAAGGGCGTGATATCGGAGTATCGGCCAGCTTTCTCGATAATCTGGCGCGGGTGCTTAAACTGGATGCGGCCCAGCGTAGGCACCTGTATCTGTTAGCCCACGAACTCCTCCCCGCAGAACCGGGCAAAACCTGGTGTGTGCGACCGCCATTGGTGCGACGCCTGATGCACGACCTGCCACATCCGTCCTTTGTGCTCAACTTGCGCTGGGACATACTGGGCTTAAATGCTCCGGCCGATACGCTTTTCAGCTTCAGCAAGCACGCGCCAGAACGGCGCAACTTACTGTGGCTGCTGTTCACCGATCCACTGCTGCATCAACGTATGGTCGCCTGGTAGGAACAAGCGCCGCTGATGCTATCGAGCTTCCGCCACGACTTCACGCGTGGCACGCAGGAAGCCAATATTCGCGAACTGGTGAATGACCTGGAGCGAGTGTCACCCGAATTCAAACACTGGTAGCGGCAGCACGACGTTCATGCGTCCTGTAGCGGCGTGCGCAAGCTGGTCATAGACGGTCAGCCCACTCCCTTCGAGCACACCTCGCTAACGGTGGATGAGGACCTGCATCTACGGCTGGTGGTATATGCACAACAACAGCCCAGTGATTGAATAAAGCGGTAACGATGGCTGGAGACACAATCCATCGCACCTTGAACAGAGGTACCCCTATACAAGCCGCTTCACACGCAGTAAAATCCACGCCTTTTTCTTGTTACCGGGAGGGATGACATGTTTATCGGCTTTGACTACGGCACGGCCAACTGTTCCGTTGCATTGATGCAAAATGGCACACCACGCCTGTTACCACTGGAAAACAACTCTCCCTATCTCTCATCCATGCTGTGCGCACCGACACGTGAAGCCGTCAGCGAATGGTTGTGGCGTCATCATCAAGTGGATGCCCAAGACGAAAATGCGCAACTACTGCGGTGCGCCATCAGCTATAACCGCGATGAAGATATTGCCGTTGACATGCACAGCGTACACTTCGGACAAGCGGCGCTGGCGCGTTATATGGATGACCCGCAAGAAGTGTGGTTCGTGAAATCCCCCAAGTCATTCTTGGGCGCAGTAGGGCTCAAACCGCAGCAGATCGCCTTTTTTGAAGATCTGGTGTGCGCCATGATGCTGCATATTCGCCAGCAAGCGGAGCTACAGGCGGGAGATACCATCACACAGGCGGTGATTGGTCGGCCAATCCATTTCCAAAACATCGGTGGCGATGCTGCGGATAAGCAAGCACAGGACATTCTTGAGCGCGCAGCAACCCGCGCCGGGTTTCGTGAGATCGCATTTCAGTTTGAGCCTGTCGCCGCCGGGCTGGATTTTGAAGCGACGCTACAGCAGGAAACGCGGGTGCTGATAGTCGATATCGGCGGGGGGACCACCGACTGCTCGATGTTGCTGATGGGGCCTGCGTGGCACCGCAAGCTAGAGCGCCACGACAGCCTGCTGGGACACAGCGGATGCCGTAACGGCGGCAACGATCTCGATATCCAACTGGCCTTCAAACAGTTTATGCCGCTGCTCGGCATGAATGGCATGACGGAAAAAGGCATTGCCTTGCCGACCTTGCCTTGGTGGAATGCGGTCGCCATTAACGATGTGCCGGCGCAGAGTGCTTTTTACAGCAATGCAACCCGCACTTTGATCAACGAGATGATCCGCGATGCGCGTGAACCGGCACAGATCAAACGCTTATTGAGCGTCTGGCAGCAACGCTTGAGCTACCGCTATGGTGCAACAAGCAGAAGCCTGCAAAATTGCCTTATCCGATACACCGTTGACCGATGTTGCACTGACGTTTATCGAAACCGCGCTAGAAACACGCGTCTCTGCTGAAGAGATGGTTCAGGCGATTGCTCAACCTGTATCGCAGATTCAAACCCAGATTCGCCAGGCGTTGGATGACAGTGGAACACGTCCAGATGTCGTCTATCTGACCGGCGGCAGTGCGCGCTCGCCGCAATTGCGTCTGGCGGTACAACAAACATTGCCTGATGTGACTATCGCCAGCGGTGATGATTTTGGTTCCGTCACTGCCGGATTGGCACACTGGACAAAATTGCTGTTTCCGCGTTAAACGGTGAGTAATGCGTGAGGCTGCTGACAATCCCACCTAAAACGCTCATCCGGCCTACTCCCAGTCATTCCCGCGAAGGCAGGAATCTCGTACAGGCTAAACGCGTTCATTCTGCCAGAGATTCCCGGCTTTCGCAGAGGGTGACAGGGAAAGTGGTTTTCCCATCAATCTGACACGCCCAGAGGGGCGTGTCAGATTTCCACTTATGCCTTTTGGTTCAGTACCAGTTGCCCATTTCTGTCCAACGGGATTTGGGTGCCGGGATCGCGATCCATGCGGATCTTGCCTTGCTGCGCGCCAATTCTGTAAGTGACGTCATAGCCCAGCACTTTCTGGGATTTGTCATATACTGTCTGGCAACGCTGTTGCGTCGTGGTGTAGGTATCATTGTTCTGCATATGGCCCTGAACCTGATTGCCTGCATACCAGCCCGCCAGAGCCCCCGCGGCCGTGGCAATATCCTTGCCTCGACCACCGCCGACCTGATGACCCAATACGCCACCGGCCACCGCGCCAAGCACCGACCCCGCCAGACGATTCTCATCTTGCACCGGACGACGATGGGTTACGCTGACATCACGGCACTCCTAACGCGGTGTTTTCACCGTTTCTTTAATGGGTGTTGCCGAAATAACCTGGGCAAACTGCGGCTCGGGTGAAAAAACCTCCATGCTGGCTACCGCCGCTACGCCTAGAGCAGCAGCCACACCGATACCCACCCTCGCTAACATGGATTTGTTCACAGAAACCTCCTGAATGACCGCTCGCACCTGCTTTATTCTCTGTATCCATGGGCGTCAGAGGATAGTGCCCTTAACGTCAGTACCAGCCATTACAGCGTACGTTGTTTCGTTGATAACTGGCAAAAGTGTGCATTCGAAGAGAAAAAGTGGCAATCAGATTAGTTAACCAAAAGCGTAGATATGTTAATAAAATGCGGTTATTTGGGATTTTTCTTAGGGTTAATTGGCGTTAAGGCGAGATGTTATTCTGAGAGTAAAAAAGAGCTAAATCTTAGCCCTTCAGGAGCGGGCAACGTGCCACCCAAACCGGCAGCACGTTGTAGAACCCCGTCGGTTAATGCAGTTTCAAGCGCGGACGAATCACGCGGTTAATACCGCACACCAGCATCATCAACCCGGTTTTGGTGTAGCCGTGCAAGGCAATCTGGTGCATACGGTACAGTGAGATATACACCACACGCGCAATGCGTCCCTCCACCATCACCGATCCACGCATCAGGTTACCCATCAGGCTGCCGACGGTGCTGAATTTAGACAGCGACACCAATGAACCGTGATCCTTGTAAATATAATGCTTCAGCGCCTGGCCATTGAGCTGGGCAAGGATATTGTGATAGCAACGTGTCGCCATCTGGTGCGCAGCTTGGGCTCGCGGCGGGACAACGCTGCCGCTGGGTTGCAGGCACGATGCGCAATCACCGATGGCATAGATATTCGGATCGCGCGTGGTTTGCAGCGTCGGTTCCACCACCAGTTGATTGATGCGGTTGGTTTCCAGACCAGCGATCTCTTTCATGGCATCGGGTGCTTTGATCCCAGCGGCCCACACCATCAAATCTGCTTCGATAAACTCGCCCTCTTTGGTGTGTAAACCACCGTGTTTCGCTTCCGTGACCACCGTTTTGGTCAGAACACGTACACCGATATTGGTCAACTCCTGATGTGCTGCGGCAGAAACGCGCGGCGGCAACGCGGGCAAAATGCGCTCCCCAGCTTCTACCAGCGTGACGTTCATTGCCTGATTATCCAGCCCTTCAAAACCGTAGCTGTGCAGTTGCTTCACCGCATTATGCAGTTCTGCGGAGAGTTCCACCCCAGTTGCACCGCCGCCGACGATAGCAATGTTGACCTTTTCCTTGTCGTCATTAGCGTTTGAGGTAAATCTCAGGAACAGGTTGAGCATTTCATTGTGGAAACGACGCGCCTGTTTGGGGCTGTCGAGAAAAATACAGTTGTCTTTAACGCCGGTGGTGCCGAAATCGTTGGAGATACTGCCTAGCGCGATCACCAGAATGTCATAGAGAAGCGAACGTTCAGCTACCAGCATTTCACCCTTATCGTTATCGATTTCGGCCAGTCGAATACATTGACTTTTACGATCGATATCCATCAGCGTGCCTAACTGAAAATGGAAGCCATGGTTGCGCGCATGTACCAGATAGCTCAGCGCGTCAATGTCATCATCCATCGAACCTGTTGCTACTTCGTGCAGCAGCGGTTTCCATAAATGACTTTGATTACGATCGACCAAGGTGATCTCAGCTTTGCTTTTACGCCCCAGCTTATGGCCTAGGCTGGTGGCTAATTCCAAACCGCCGGCGCCACCGCCGACAATAACAATTTTTTTAAGTGCTGATGTCAAAACGCCCCCCTGATTGTGAACCAATAGTTAATAAGGCGTAAAAATAATATCCTTACATTACATAGGGTTCTCATAAGTTAAATGCCAAATCTGTGGGAAGAATAGCACTTCAGATCATTTGGTCATACCAAAATTGATATATCAATTTATTTTTTATCCGCTTGATTCGCGGCAAAAAATTTCCTTTTGAATTCATCAAATTATTTTGCAGGTATTGATATCAGTATAGGACACACGACGTTAGACGAGGAACGTCAAACGCCGTGGCAGGGAAAAGGGGAGTAGGGTTGTTATCGATTAACCGAGCGTTTTAAACGCTTTAATGCGCTGAAGATGCGGAGAGATACTTTTGAATTTATGCGTCTGGATGTCGTCCCAAATGACTTCATAGAACGATCCCAACAGTGCGGCACTGCGCTGGCTATCGAGCATTTCATCGTTGCGCGACAGCACAGTCAGACAGCGGTCGCGATTCTTCTCACGGAAATTAGCGACACACTTGGTGGCAATGTCCGCATACTCTTCGGGCCTGTCGATTTTTCCTGCCATGTTCTCTTGCGGGAACAGATTTGGATTAAAAATGACCTGGCGAATATCACATAAAAAGCCGATACGTTCGGCCCAAAAGCCGCCCAGCCCTACACCGCAAATCAGCGGCCGCTCGTCCTGCGCACGCTGGATCAGCTTGTCGACTTGTTTGAGCAAATGTTGCATATCATGCCGGGGATGAAGCGTACTGTAACTCAGCAGCTCAACGTCCTGGTCAATAAACTGCAACTGCAACACTTTTTCATGGTTGCCAGGGCTAGTGGAATCAAAGCCATGCAAGTAGATAATCATCTGAATCTCATCCTCAGGATGGCTTTGTTGAATAAATAGATTTTATGCTGGCAGTCCAGTGAAACGACGGATCCTCGCAACGCAAAATCATGCAGTTAGGCCTCATGAGAAAACTGTACACCTGAGGTGACAAGCATTTTCTACCAAAACTGGCTTGGCAA
>NZ_JAHWCO010000645.1:0-4395 GCF_020054415.1 Candidatus Symbiopectobacterium sp.
AGCCATAAAGGCTGCGGATTCCCTTGACGTAAAATCAGTATGTTAAATCCAGAGCGTGGTGATGCATCCCGGAGCGATCAGCATTTTAATCCAAAACAGGCTTGTCATAACAGCATTATTCCCTATTATTCAACAAAGCCGATGCAGAGTGACTATAGCGCGTGGTTTGATCTTCCGTCAATAAGATTACTGGGTTACACTTGCCCTAAATAGGAGGATCCGCTGTGGGCCAAGTCGCATTTGATACATTGCAGGCGTCAGAAGAGCTTGAAACTGCTGGCATCTCTAGAGAACAGGCTAGGGCGATTTCGCTCGTCGTACGCAAGTCTCATGAGGTTGCAGATGTGGCTACCAAGGCTGATATCGTTGAGGTAAATCGGAATATCGCCGATGTCCGTAAGGATCTGTCCGCAGAGATAGCCGATGTTCGTAAGGATATGACTGCTGGTTTCGATAAAATTAATGATAAATTTGAAAAGGTTGGCATGCAGATGACCATCCGGCTTGGGCTAATGGTCGCCGCCGCTGTCAGCATCATTGCTGCCATTCTCAAAATGTGATGCCACTACGGGACTGGCGTATGGCAATGAGCCGCTTTATTATCGAGTTCGGTGACCGCCTAGACGGTCACTACTGAGAAAGGCATTTACACAGAATCATGTACAGGGTCGTGGCCCCAGTATTAGTTGACCACTACACTTTTATCCCAAGGGAACGGACTTCAATCAGGTGAGCCATCGCAAGATTGCTGAGCTCGAACACACACTCAACACAAGGGGCAGAAAATCGCTGGGCTATCGTTCCCCCAATGAGGTATTTTTAACGCACTTACTGGCGGCATAAGCCCCTACCGTTTTGTTGCGTTTCGAGTGGGAATGGGCCCTGGCGCTGACAGACGCGCTGCTGCCCTAGAGGCGGCTTTCTCAAGCCGCCATAATGACGGCTTCCTGCCGTAGTTGCTCGATAGTTTCAACATATAATGACAAGCCCTCTAGCATATCTTCGGTGTTGCTTTCCGGCGGCAGACGGTATAACGCTAACAATACAGATTGGTCGGCATCCGCCGCCAGTGTCACCGGGCTTGCGTAATTCATACTAAGGATCGCCTGCAATTGATCGCTGTCGGTTGGCAGGCTTCTGAGCGGGCAACACATCTCCAGCCCCGCTTCCGATTCGTCAAAATACACTTCCAATTCATCAGTGATAAGCAACGCGGGGTCGTCCATCGGGTCAAGTCCCAGTGATTCATAAAGATCTAACAATAAATTTTGCATTAAAGACTCCTTTTAGAGGATGACTTGGCGAATTGGGACAATCCTTTTACTTTGGACCAAACATCACCCACTCCAAGACGCTTAGTTGAAGATAAATTCATGCTGGACAGTTTGAATGTTTTGGCAACCTTATTGCCTTTAACACCGATGTTTTGTTTTTGTACTTCCAAATTCCCGCTTTGCAGCACCACCGTCTGCAGCAACTTAATGTCTTTTTCATTAAGCTTCTCTTGCGGGTCTTTCAGCGGCTGTTGATTGTGATAGGCAATCGCTTCCCGTTTCACCTCGGCATCAAGCATACCGGTGCGGTCTTTTCCGCTTTTACAGTTCCAGCAAGGTACCGCACCTATTTCATACGCCAGCATCATCAGGCGTTTCGGCGCTTGATAAGGCTCTCCACCGTCGCTGCGGTGCAGTTTTCCATTCCAGATATTCTTTAATTGCTTACTGAGGGTGATGACCTTGTTGGCGTTTTCCGGCGTTGGCTTGCCTTCCAGGTAGCGACCGACCCAGCCTCCGGGCTCAGCCTCTGGCCGCAAATCGTTACCGAGGAGCTGCTTTAATGCTACGGCGTTATAACTATCAGAAGTGTCGTTTCCCAAGCCAAGTTTCAGTGAAACTTCATTGACGCCGAAGTTAAATGCGGCGACATCCAAGGCCACTTTGACGTCTTGGGCTTCTCCCTTATCGTTATGGACCGTTAACGTAAGCGCGCCGTCCCGCTGCGATTCAGCCTTGCATAAGGTTTGCCAGGCCTGCATTTGGTCGCTCAGCATCTCTCTTTCCTTGCTGAAGAAGCTTAATTTTGTGGGCGTCAAAAGTGAGGTAGAGACCAACTGCAAAGGTACAGTATCCTCTTTCAGGGCACGTGCCATCAGTTCAGGGCGGGAGTAGAGCGCCGCCGTGACGACTTCTTTAGCCCGATTCTGCGCCCCGTCAATGCGTTCCGCGGATCTCGCCGGCAATGCGAAGGGTGACAGCACGCCGTGGCGAATGCCTTGGAACAGCGTTTGCTGCTGGCCAAATTGGTCTTCCACGCTTAACGAGGATTGCCATAAGTTTGCCGCGTGCTTGGTTTCATTCGCGTCGGAAGAACAGATCCCTTTCCCCTGGTAGGCGGTCGGAAAAATATCCCTGTCGCCCAGTTTCATCTCGGCGGCAGGGCGCTGGAGACTACTATACTGGTTGCCGTTATGGCTTATCTCCCGCTGTATCGTTTTCCAGGGGGCATTATTGAGAGTGTCAGTACGCGCCGCATTATAAGCGACGAGCGCGCGTTTTCTGGCTTCTTGCGGCTTAATGCCCATCACCTGATATTCACTGGTGAGCATCGCCAGCATCTCTTTTCGTAGTTTAGCGGCGTCCATTAACTCGTCGGGATGGGCATTACGATCTTGTTTAATTTCAGTGAATTTGCACTCCATCGTTTTTTTCAATTCCGCCAAGTGTTCCCGGCTGGCAATAATATGGTCATGGATTCTATTTTCGGCGCTGGCAGATCTCCTCTTTCTATCCATCGGCTGAAGTATTTCAAGCTGTTTATAGGCCAGTATTGTCGTATCAATTACCCCAATCTGATACTCGGTAAGCTCATTTATTGACTGGGCGCATTCTGACACATTCATGTCGCTTAAGGCGATCTCAGGCGCCACCACTTTGCCAAAAGTGGGCGACACGTCTTGTATTTCCGGGTGGCTTTTCGACATCAATGCCGCGTTTACCACCTCTGGCGAAGAATAGTGAGCGCCATCCGTTGACCGGTTTTTTTCTACCGCGTTCAGCATATCGTAGATTGCCTCGAATCCCTCCCTCTTAACATACAACGATGGCGTGTCACGACGTTCGGAGTATTCAGTAAGGGTCTGCTTTACCGGCCGTTTGCTATCCTTTCCATTAAGTAGGCTGTACCTAAAATTTAGGTTAGAATTAATCGAATTGCGCTCGTTGCCAAGCGTGTCTTTTGCCGCGTCCTTGGGCGATTGTTGCTCGAAAATCTTTCTCATTGACGCAACGTGACCGTGTAGTTTTACTTCAGACATATCAGAACTCCTATAGTTAGGATCATTATTCCTGATTTGCCTAAATTTAATGTCAATTAACGCTCATGACTCAGATTTTCTGATAGTGGTGCTTGTAGTGGTCAACTAATACTGGCCACCGCATTAGACTGTAGGGCACCTCGAAAAACTCGAAATTTTCAATGAATCTCAGACTTGTCTCTAAATAATTAGATGTTTTTTGATCACCCCGGCACTAATCCTACCGTCCATTGCCATGGACCGTGTCATTTTGCCTATTCTTGGCGTTAGAAAGCCACGATGCCCGCACGCTGGAAGTACGCCAACCGATTTAGGTTGTAACATGCTGCCATCATGGTCATGGCAAAATTAGCGCGCACTTGCCCAATGGTACGGATCAGTTTTCTACCCATTTGTTCCATCGCCGCGAATGCATGTTCAACCCGTGCCCTAGGCTGTGTCCCGCAATTCATTTTCACTGATTGGAAATGAGGAAAATATATCAAATATGTTCGTTTTTCGGGCTAATTCCGTGTGTTTTTACTGTCAAAAACTGCCTGCGTTGTACGATTTTTAATCTGCCAGGTAATTAAGGGACACAGCCTAATTCAGGTACAACCCAAATGCCTGATTCAACGCCGCCATGCATTGTCTTTAATGCGTTATTACCTAACGATTTTGCTATCTTACGAGTTCCCTTGCTTTTGAAAAAACCCGAAGGTCTCTGTGATTCAGTCGCTTTACCTTGCGCAACGGCGGCACGGTGTAAATCATTCAGGCAGTAACGCCCGAAAACATCCTGGCGGACGACGGTATTTTCAATGACAACTAAGTTAGACATAACGATTTCTCCATAGTTAAACGGATGTGGTTATCAGAGGGCTAACGGGTAAAATTTTGCAGATTGGCAGTCAGATCGCTTACACTTGTCTTAACACAGGAGGATCAGCTATGGGCCAGGTTGCATTTGATACATTGCAAGCATCAGAAGAGCTTCAAACCGCCGGGCTTACCAGTCAGCAGGCCAAGGCGATTTCGCTCGTCGTACGCAAGTCTCATGAAGTGGCGGATGTCGCTACCAAGCGTGACCTTGAGGACGTACG
>NZ_JAHWCO010000526.1:0-32714 GCF_020054415.1 Candidatus Symbiopectobacterium sp.
CCGCGCTGCTTGAGGGCCTTGTTATAAGAGTGCCAGTTGGTGATTTTAAAATTTTGTTTTGCCATGGAGACCTGATTTTGAAACAACTGTGGTGATCTGCTCCGATGATTACCCAAAAGTTCTATTTATTCAACAAAGCCGCTGCATATATGAAAAAACAATATCAAGAGAAAAAGTCCACCGCATTTATAAAACAACACCCCCGCGCCAGCGACGCGGGGGTGTTGATAAAAATGAGAGATAACTTGTTACGAAGTTATACCGTAAGGTAGCGTTATTACCTATGGCATTGTCGATTTTTGGGATTATTGTCGCGTGTTATTCTTCATCAAACCCGGCTTCGAATAACTCAATCACCGCAGCCAGTGCGGCGGCCTCATCTGCGCTGCTGGCTTCCGCCTCAACGCCGCTTTCGTTACGCAGCATCACTTCGGCATAAAAGCGTTGCACCAGCTCAAACAGTTTCATCGCTGGACGAGTGTGCATGCCTAGCTTATTCCTGACGATGACGGTGTGTGTGACGGTCATTATTTACGTTTTTCCAGCGTGCGGTGGCGGGACTGTACGTTTTTGCCGCGCGAGCGAAAATAGTCTGCCAGTTGCTCAGCCACATAGACGGAACGGTGTTTGCCGCCGGTACAGCCAATGGCTACCGTCAGGTAGCTGCGGTTGTTGGTTTCCAGCATTGGCAGCCACAGTTCCAGATAGCTGCGAGTCTGGTAAATAAAATTGTGCACTTCCGTATGGCGGTCGAGGAACGCGGCAACCGGCTTGTCCAGCCCGGTCATCGGACGCAATTTCGGGTCCCAGTGGGGGTTAGGCAGGAAGCGCACATCAAACACGTAATCCGCATCGATGGGAATGCCGTGCTTGTAACCAAAGGATTCGAACACCATGGTCAGCTCACGCTCGCGTTTGCCCAACAGCCGAGTACGCAGCATTTCCGCCAGTTCATGCACTGACATTTCAGAGGTATCGATGATCAGATCGGCACGAGAACGCAACGGCTCCAGCAGGTCGTTCTCTTCATCGATGGCGCTTTCCAGCGAAAGATTTTTGCTGGAAAGGGGGTGCAAACGGCGCGTGTCGCTGTAACGGCGAATCAGCGTATTACGATCGGCATCCAGAAACAGCAGTTGCGGCGCAAAACTGGGCGGCAACTGATCCATGGCGTGCTCGAAGATTTCCGGCGATTCTGGCATGTTGCGCACGTCTATACTGACCGCTGCCGAGATATCACGTTGTGCCAGCGTGTTTGCCAGTTCCGGCAGCAACACCACGGGC
This sequence comes from Candidatus Symbiopectobacterium sp., assembly GCF_020054415.1. Classification (NCBI taxonomy): domain Bacteria; kingdom Pseudomonadati; phylum Pseudomonadota; class Gammaproteobacteria; order Enterobacterales; family Enterobacteriaceae; genus Symbiopectobacterium; species Candidatus Symbiopectobacterium sp. The sequence continues at coordinate 1,285 of NZ_JAHWCO010000526.1, forward strand.
AGGTTGTCCACGCAATAAAAGCCCATATCTTCCAGGGCGCGCAGGGCCACAGATTTTCCTGAACCTGAGCGACCACTGACAATCATCAGCACCATCCGACGACTCCCCTCCGGCTATAGCCTTCTTTTGTTACACCCTGACCGAGTGATTCATCTGTATGACGCACATCGTAGCGCGAATGTCTGAATGTCGCTCGCTTTCTACCGGGGATTAATCCCCTTCAATCATAATTTGGTAAAGCTCTTCATCACTCTGTGCTGCCCGTAAACGCCGACACACACTTTTGTCAGCCAGACGTTTGGCGACAAGCGACAGCGTATGTAGATGGGTTTTACATTGTTCTGCGGGAACCAGCAAGGCAAAAAGCAAGTCTACGCCTTGATTATCAATAGCATCAAAAGATATTGGCCGTTCAAGCTGGATAAAGACCCCGGTGGCGCCCAAGGCGTTATCATCATCGAGTTTTCCGTGGGGGATTGCGATACCGCCGCCAACACCGGTACTGCCCATTCTCTCGCGCGTCAGCAATGCCTCGAAGATCAGCGGAGTCGGAAGGTTTAGCTGTCTGGCTGCCAACTCGCTGATGATTTCCAACGCCCGTTTCTTGCTTTGGCAATGAACGGTGCTGCGGGTGCACTCTTGGCGTAATACCGCGCTGAGTTGCAAAATGGGATCGTTATTCATGGTGTGTTCACTTAACGGCCCGCTCATCTCTTCACGCCTCTGACGTTGTGCCAGAGGCGTATTCCCTGCGCCCGGAGGCGGAGATGACGATCAGTGCTGTTTGAGTTTGTCCTTGTGTTTATTTAACTGACGCGCCAGTTTGTCGATCAACAGGTCGATGGCGGCATACATGTCTTCAGATTCGGATGTGGCATGCAGCTCACCGCCATTAACGAACAGAGTAGCATCGGCAATTTGCTCCACTTTCTCCACCTTGAGCACCACGTTGATCTGGTTGATGCGATCAAAGTATTGCTCCAGCTTGACAAATTTTGTGTTAACGAACTCGCGTAATGCGGGTGTGATCTCGATGTGGTGTCCGGTGATATTCAGCTGCATAGCGTCTTCCTTCTCTGTAGAAATCAAACCAACTGCTTACGCTGGTTTGACGGCGGGATGGATAAAGACTCTCGGTACTTTGCGACGGTACGCCGCGCGACAATGATCCCCTGATCGGAGAGCAGCGTTGTCAGCTTGCTATCGCTCAAGGGCTTGCCGGGGTTTTCCGCCGCGATCAATTTTTTCACCAGCGCCCGAATAGCGGTGGATGATGCCTCACCGCCGCTGTCGGTATTTACATGGCTGGAGAAGAAATATTTTAGTTCGAAAATGCCACGTGGGCTGTGAAGAAATTTCTGTGTTGTGACGCGTGAGATGGTGGATTCATGCATATCCACAGCCTGAGCGATATCCGCCAGCACCATGGGTTTCATAAACTCTTCACCTTTATCAAAGAAATCCTGCTGTTGTTCCACAATGCAGCGCGTGACCTTAAGCAGCGTGTCGTTGCGGCTCTCCAGACTTTTTATCAGCCAGCGTGCCTCTTGCAGGTGGCTGCGGATAAACTGGCTGTCACTGTCGTTACGCGCGCTGTGACCGAGTGCGGCATACTGCTGGTTGACTTGCAGGCGCGGCACGCTGTCGGTGTTGAGTTCCACCACCCAGCGGTCTTGATGCTTGCGCACCAGCACGTCGGGGATCACATACTCCGACTCGCCGGTATTGATCGATTGGCCCGGACGCGGGTCGAGTGACTGAATCAGTGCCAGCGCCTCTTTCGGAGCATCCTCTTTAATACGGCTAGCGCGGATCAGCGTGCGAAAATCATGGTTGGCCAGCAAATCGAGGTATTCATTGACGATAAGCTTGGCTTCCGCAAGCCACGGGGTTTCGGGGGCAAACTGAGACAGCTGGATTTGCAGGCAATCGCGCAAATCACGCGCTGCCACGCCGACCGGGTCAAAACGTTGCACACGTTTTAACACCGCTTCCACTTCCTCAATCGTCACGTCATCGTCGCCGATGCTCTCGAGAATGTCTTCCAACGGAACGGTCAGATAGCCTGTGGTGTCCACCGCATCGACAATCGACGTAGCAATAGCCGCATCGGTGTTGGAAAACGGCGTCAACTCTACCTGCCACATCAGGTAATCCTGCAAGGTTTGCGTAGTTTCACCCTGATAGACAGGCAGCTCTTCGTCGCGGTAATCGGTGCCGGTGCCCGAAGGCGTGCCTGCAGAGTAGATTTCATCCCAGGTGGCGTCCAGCGGCAGCTCTTCCGGCATATCTTTTTGCTCAAGGGCGTCGCGCGTATCCAGTGATTCGCTGTCGCTCGTTTCCTGAGCATCGATTTCATCGTGGCTATCGGTTTGTTCAAGCAACGGGTTGCTTTCCAGCGCTTGCTGGATCTCTTGCTGGAGTTCAAGCGTAGACAACTGAAGCAGACGGATCGCCTGCTGAAGTTGTGGCGTCATGGCCAGCTGTTGACTTAGCCTGAGTTGCAAACCTTGCTTCATAACTCGTGTCACTTTCCCTTAAATGGAGCGCCCATTGCAAACGTTACAGTATCAAAGTCGGAAGCCTTCGCCCAGATAGACGCGTTTCACCTGCTCATCCTCCAAGATTTCGCTGGGTGAACCGTGGGAAATAAGCTGCCCCTGACTGACGATATAGGCGCGTTCGCACACATCCAACGTTTCACGCACGTTGTGATCGGTAATCAGCACGCCCAGGCCGCTGTCGCGCAGGTGCTCAATGATTTTTTTTATGTCGAGCACTGAAATCGGATCGACACCGGCAAAGGGTTCATCCAGCAAAATAAATTTGGGATTGGCCGCCAGTGCGCGAGCGATCTCTACGCGACGACGTTCGCCGCCAGACAAGGATTGTCCCAGACTATCGCGTAAATGAATAATATGGAATTCTTCCATTAACTCATTGGCGCGATCGTCCTGCTGCTCCGGCGTCAGGTCTTTGCGAATCTGCAAGACTGCCATCAGGTTGTCATAGACGCTCAAACGGCGAAAGATCGAGGCTTCCTGCGGCAAATAGCCGATGCCGCGGCGCGCGCGTTCGTGCAAAGGCAGCAAGCTTATCTCTTCATCATCAATCACTATCCGCCCTGAATCGCGCTGGACAATGCCGACAACCATATAAAATGTCGTGGTTTTTCCCGCACCATTCGGCCCGAGCAACCCGACGATTTCACCGGAGTTGACCGTTAAACTTACGTTTTCGACCACGCGACGTCCCTTGTAGGCCTTCGCCAGGTTTTCTGCGATTAATATTGCCATAGGTTATTCAGTTGCCTGTGGTTGCTGCTTGTCTTTTTGAGACGAGGGAGCGGCGGCCTTGCCGTTCTTTTCCTGTAGCTGTGAGGGCACCAGCACGGTGGTTACTCGCCCGCCTTTATCACCCACCGCCTCCATCTGTTGCTGTTTCACAAGATAGGTGATGCGATCGCCTTTCACGTTGCTATCCAGTTGTTCCAGATACGCGTTACCCGTCAGCGTGATCTTATCCTGTGCCAGTTCATGGCGCACTTTCTGTGCGCGGCCTTTCACCGGCTTGCCATTGTCTTGCATCTGGTAGAAGGTGACCGGATTACCAAAGGCTTCAATCACTTCCTGGCCCTGCGATCCTTGTGTGCGCGTGACCACGACTTTATCGGCCTTCACATCAATGGTGCCTTGTTTGACCGTAACATTGCCGGTAAACGTGACGGTATTGCCCTGCATGTCCAATGACTGATGAGCGGAATCAATGTGAATCGGCTGACTGGTGTCTCCTGTCACAGCAAGGGTAGGCAGGCTTGCTGCTAACAGGGCGCTGGCAATGGCCGCATGAGGCCAGGCATTATCGGTGTTGAATTTCATAAGAGGTTTTTACCTTTTCAATCAATTCGGCAGTTTTGTTACGCAAATTACCGCGCATTTTCATCCCATTAGAGAGGAAGCTGGCTCCGTACAGTGTCACCTCATCATCGGAGGCGATGTCCTGTGTCACTAGGTTAACTTGCGCATTATCGGTTTTTATCTGCCGTAATTGTGAGTCATTGGTCAGACTGTTGACTTCCACATGCCCGTATAAGAACAACATTTTATCTTTGGTCAGCTTGGAGCGGTCAGCTTGCACCGACCAGGTGGCGATACCCTGTTCGTTAAACAGCGTAGCGACAGGCGCGGTAAACCAGGTGAGCTGTTCCGCGTTAAAATACTCCACTCTCTGCGCCACGAGTCGATAGTTCAGACCACCCTGCGGGTTAAACACGCGCGTGGTGGTTTCATCGCTGGTGTAGGTCGGCACCGCATTATCCTGGGTTTCCGTTTGTGGCGCGCTGTCCTGATCCGTCAGGTTCCAGCCAATCAGAATCAATACAATGAGCGCCAATAGCGCGGTTAGCCAACGCTTCGTCTTATTCATAATAAAAACGTACTCATGGTCATCGCAAACTCATGCCGTAACAAACTTGTACCCCGACAAGCGGGCGGCGATAGCACCCTTGCCGTGACGATATCTTCATATCGATAGCACTTTGGCGTCGTCCAGCTTACCCTGTGCCAGCAGGATAAGGTCGCACAGTTCACGTACCGCACCGCGCCCACCAGCAATTTTGGTCACGTAGTCTGCCTTGGGCAGCAGCAAAGGGTGTGCATCTGCCACGGCGACGCTAAGGCCTATCTGTGCCATCACCGGCCAGTCAATCAAATCGTCACCAATATAGGCAACCTGATCGGCGTTAAGCGACAGTGTATCTAACAGTTCACGGAAGGCAAAAACCTTATCTGACTGTCCCTGATAAAGATGGGTGATACCCAGCGTGCGGCAGCGGTCTTCCACCAGCGGCGCAGAGCGCACGGTAATGATGGCGACCTCAATGCCGGACGTTAGCAGACAGCGAATACCATAACCATCGCGTACGTTAAACGCCTTCAGTTCTTCCCCTTGATTGCCCATGTAGATAAGGCCGTCGGAGAGCACACCGTCAACATCACAAATCAGCAATTTGATGGCTTGCGCCTTTTCCAATACTCGATCCGCGACGGGGCCGTAGCAGGTGGCGGTTTGCGCTTGGGGGTTATTCATAAACACATCTCCTTGATGTCACCCTTCTTTCTTTAGGGAGCGCCAGAAAGACGATCCCGTTGACTATCACACCACGCCAGCGCGCAGCATATCATGCATATGGACAATACCGACCAGTCGATCAGATTGTGTCACCAGCAGCGACGTAATATGGCGCGACTGCATCAGATTCAGCGCATCCACCGCCAACGTATTGGGGGTGACCCGAATGCCGCCTGCGGTCATCAGATCGGCGATACGCGCATCATTGAGGTTGACCTGCATATCGAAGATGCGGCGCAGGTCACCGTCGGTGAAGATGCCTTCGATCATCATGTCCGGCGCGCAAATCACGGTCATACCGAAACTCTTGCGGGTGATCTCCACCAGCGCATCACGCAACGACGCGTCTCGGGTAACGTGGGGGATCTCGTCTCCGGTATGCATGATATCCGCAACGCGCAGCAAAAGTTTGCGGCCCAGTGCGCCGCCAGGGTGAGAAAGGGCAAAATCTTCTGCGGTGAAACCCCGCGCCTGCAACAAGGCAACAGCAAGCGCATCGCCCATCACCAGTGTGGCCGTAGTGCTGGAAGTGGGAGCGAGCCCCAACGGACAGGCTTCCTGTGGCACATGGACACAGAGATGAATATCAGCGGCTTTACCCATGGTGCTTTCCGGATTGCTGGTGATGCAAATCAGAAATACGCCCAGACGTTTGAGCACCGGGATCAGTGCCAGAATTTCATTGGACTCACCCGAGTTGGATATGGCGATCACGATATCTTGTGCGGTGATCATGCCGAGGTCACCGTGGCTGGCATCGCCGGGATGGACAAAAAACGAGGGGGTGCCGGTGCTGGCGAAGGTCGCCGCCATCTTGCACCCGATATGCCCGGATTTCCCCATTCCCATTACCACCACTTTGCCCTGGCAATGGAACATGGTGCGACAAGCGCGAGTGAAGTTGTCATCGATATACTGGTCCAGATGTGCCAACCCGTCGCGTTCGATGGCGAGCACATGTCGGCCTGCCTGTTGAAAATCGAAATCGGGCTGTTGTTCAACGTTGGACATAACGGTTAATCCTGACTATTTGAGTTTTCCAAGAAAACGGGTCGTGCGCCGCTAGTACAGCAAAAACAGCGTTGCAAGGTAAGCAATAAACATACACAGTAACAGCGCGCCAGCACCTTGTCCGATAGAGCGCTTTTTGCGCAGACAGAGCAGCGTCAGCAGCAGGCTCGCTCCCAGCATCACGCCGTAATCGCGTTGAAATGCCAGTGGGTTCACCGCGCAGGGTGACAGCAGTGCCGGAACACCAAGCACGATAACCAGATTGAAGACGTTCGACCCAATCAGGTTACCCAGCGCGATATCATCCTCTTTTTTCAGCGTGCCGACGATGGCGGTAGCCAGTTCCGGCAGGCTGGTGCCAATCGCCAGCACTGTCAGCCCGATGGTCAACTCATCAAGGGCGAAATGACGTGCAATCACCGTTGCATTGTCAATCACGATACGCGCCGCCATCGGCAAAATAATCAATCCCAGCAGCAACCAGAGGACGGCAACCGTCTGGTTACCGTCAGCCTGTGCCTGCGGCAGCTCCGCCAATTGTTCGCGTGTCAGCCTGTCACTGCCGTTCTGTTGCGCCTGACGCGCCATGCGCAGCATTAGCACGATCCAGGCACCCGCCGCCGCGAGCAGCATGCGCCATCAAGCCGACTGATATAGCCATTGTAAAGCACACCGCCGCTGAACAGCGTGATCAACAGCATGGGGAGCAGCTCACGCCGCAGCAGATCGGAGCGAAAGGTTAAGGGGCGAATCAGGGCAGCACTGCCGAGGATTAGCATGATATTGGCGATATTCAAACCCAACACGTTACCGACCTCCATGTCCATTTGCTGGTTCAGACCCGCTGTTACCGACACAGCCAATTCTGGCAGTGACGTGCCGATGCCAACAATCATCACGCCGATAATCAAAGGAGAAACGCCCCACACACGGGCAAGAACGGCTGCGCCATAAACCAAACGGTCAGCACCATAAACCAAGAGAAACAGGCCAATAACCAGCAGAACTATCGCAAAAAGCATGCAGCGTCCTTATATTCGGGTATAATCACCGGCTCATAAGGCAATGAAGCGGTGCGCGGACGAATGTCGAGCAAAAATTGCGTTGCATCGTAGAGGGGTAATTTTGACTGTCTGGGCAGAAAAAGTAAAACCTATGGCAGCCAGAACCCGCCCTTTTCGGTAAGAATTGTCGGTAATATTTTGTAAAACTCGTGCTTTGCCTGAAACCTGCCGTTAAGCTTGATAGGAAATGCAACGGTTGTTGCACGTCATGGACGTATAACAGCGACGATCGTCAAGGGGAGTGAGTGAAGGAAAAGATCGCATGAACCAAGATGCTACTCATCTGGTTGAAATTCGTGGGCTCAATTTTTCGCGTGGCGAGAGGCCCATTTTCACCGATGTTTCGTTAACCGTACCCAAAGGGAAAGTCACCGCTATCATGGGGCCCTCCGGTATCGGTAAAACCACATTGCTGCGCCTGATTGGCGGTCAGCTTCAACCGGACAGCGGCGAGATCTGGTTTGACGGAGAGAATATACCAACGCTCTCCCGTTCCCGATTGTATGACGTGCGTAAGAAGATGAGCATGTTGTTCCAATCTGGCGCGTTGTTCACCGATCTTACGGTGTTTGAGAACGTGGCTTGGCCACTGCGGGAACACACCCAACTGCCCGAAACGCTGTTACGCAGCACGGTGCTGATGAAACTGGAAGCGGTCGGGTTACGCGGTGCGGCTAATCTGATGCCTTCAGAGCTTTCTGGAGGGATGGCTCGCCGTGCCGCACTGGCCCGTGCCATCGCGCTTGATCCACAGATGATCATGTTCGACGAACCCTTTGTCGGTCAGGATCCGATCACCATGGGCGTGTTGGTTAAGCTTATCGATGAACTGAACCATGCGCTGGGTATCACCTGCGTTGTGGTCTCCCATGACGTGCCGGAAGTGCTGAGCATCGCGGATTATGCCTACATCGTGGCGGATCAGCATATCGTTGCGCACGGCTCGGTGGAGGCGCTGCGTGCGAATACCGATCCTCGGGTACGGCAATTTATTGACGGCATTGCCGATGGTCCCGCGCCATTTCGCTTTCCTGCTGGTGACTACAAAACCAGCCTGTTAGGCTCCGGGAGTTAATCAATTCATGCTACGAGAAGCATTGGCGTCGTTGGGACGTCAGGGAATCCGGTCCTGTGCTGCCTTTGGTCGTGCCGGGTTCATGTTGTTTAATGCGCTGGTGGGCCGTCCCGAACTGCGCAAGCAAGGCCCGCTGTTGCTCAAGCAACTGCACAGCGTTGGGGTTCAGTCACTGTTGATCATCCTGGTGTCTGGCCTCTTTATCGGTATGGTGTTGGGGCTGCAAGGGTATATCGTGCTGACCACCTACAACGCCGAGGCCAGTTTGGGCATGATGGTGGCGCTCTCTTTGCTGCGCGAACTGGGGCCGGTGGTCACCGCGCTGTTGTTTGCTGGCCGCGCTGGCTCGGCCCTGACAGCGGAAATCGGCCTGATGAAAGCCACTGAACAGCTCTCCAGTATGGGGATGATGGCGGTAGACCCGCTGCGGCGCGTGGTGGCCCCCCGCTTCTGGGCGGGACTTATCAGCATGCCGATGTTGACGATCATCTTCGTGGCGGTCGGCATCTGGGGCGGCGCGTTGGTTGGGGTGAGTTGGAAGGGCATCGATGATGGCTTCTTTTGGTCAGCGATGCAGGGCGCCGTCGAGTGGCGCAAGGATCTGCTGAACTGTGTGATCAAAAGTGTGGTATTTGCGATTACCGTGACCTGGATTGCGTTGTTCAACGGCTATGATGCGATCCCAACCTCTGAGGGGATCAGCCGGGCGACGACGCGCACGGTAGTGCATTCGTCATTGGCGGTATTGGGATTGGATTTTGTGCTGACAGCACTGATGTTTGGGAACTGAGTCGATGCAAACAAAGCGAAGTGAAATCTGGGTTGGCGTATTCCTGTTGATCGCCTTGGGCGCCATTATTTTTCTCTGTTTGAAAGTCGCCGACGTGAAGTCTATCGGCAGCGAACAAACCTACCGGTTGTATGCCACTTTTGACAATATCGGCGGCCTGAAAGCGCGTTCTCCGATAAAAGTCGGTGGCGTGGTGATTGGTCGCGTTGCTGATATTTCGTTGGATACCAAAACCTATTTGCCGCGCGTTGCCATGGATATCCAACGCAGGTACGACCATATTCCTGACACCAGTTCGCTGGCGATCCGCACCTCCGGGCTGTTGGGCGAACAGTATCTGGCGCTGAATATCGGCTTCGAAGATGAAGAAATGGGCACCAAGATCCTCGCCGATGGCGGTGTGATTCAGGACACCAAATCTGCCATGGTGCTGGAAGACTTAATCGGACAATTCCTCTATAAGAGCGGGGGAGATAGCGCCGACAATACGGGAAAAACGGAATCTGTGCCGCAAAACGAACCGGCATTGACGCCAGCGCCGTCTGCTCCTGCGCCGGGCGTAGCACAATAATCAAGAGGACATCTGCATGTTAAAACGTTTACTGATGGTGGCACTGCTGGTCGTGGCACCTCTCGCCAGCGCGGCGGATCAAACCAATCCTTATCGTTTGATGAACGATGCGGCGGAGAAGACATTTACGCGTCTGAAAACGGAACAACCACGCATCAAGCAGGATCCGAACTACTTGCGTCAAATCGTGCAAGAAGAGCTGCTGCCGTATGTTCAGATTCGCTATGCAGGGGCGCTGGTGCTGGGCCGCTACTACAAAGAAGCGACGCCGGCGCAGCGTGATGCCTATTTCAAGGCGTTCGAAGCCTATTTAGCGCAAGCCTACGGTCAGGCGCTGGCGCTGTATCATGGACAGAACTACCAGATTGCGCCGGAACAGCCGCTGGGCAGCGCTGATATCATTCCTATCCGTGTGACCATTATCGATAACGGTGGACGCCCACCGGTGCGTTTGGATTTTCAATGGCGTAAAAACAGCCAGACCGGTAACTGGCAGGCTTACGACATGATTGCTGAAGGGGTGAGCATGATCACCACCAAGCAAAACGAATGGGCAGCTATTTTGCGTCAACAGGGTGTTGATGGGTTAACCAAGCAGTTGGAAGCTTCCGCTCGTCAGCCGATTACGCTGGAGCAGAAGAATGGCTGAGGCACTGCGCTGGACGTCGCAAGACTCGACGCTGGCGCTGTCCGGCGATTTGGATCGCGATTCCTTGCTGCAGTTTTGGCAGCAGCGTGAGACCTTATTGAAGGGCAAGCAGGCGCTGGATATTGCAGCGCTGGAGCGAGTGGATTCCGCGGGGTTGGCGCTGTTGGTGCATCTCTATCAACAGCAGACCCGTTCAACGCCATCCTTCATGATTTCTGGTGCCAGTGAGCGGGTAAAAACGCTGATTGCGCTGTATAACCTCAACGATATTATCCCTGTCGTTTGATTTTTTTCTTTACCTTTACCGCGTATAGATGAAAACATCCCTCTTAGCTTACGCCAAGAGGGATTTCTTTGTTTAAGAAAACGGCGTATTCATCTAAGATACACGGCTGATAATCCTCCCCCTGAATACAGAATTGAGAGCGATGGAAAATAACGAGATCGAAGAGGTGCTGATGAAGGCACTCGCACTGCAAGAAGTCCACGTAACGGACGATGGCAGCCACTTTCAGGTCGTCGCCGTGGGGGATATTTTTGCTGGTATGCGTCGTGTCGAACAGCAGCAGACCGTATACGCGCCCTTGATGGAGTACATTGCGGATAACCGCATTCATGCGCTTTCCATCAAGGCCTATACACCGGAAGAATGGCAGCGAGATCGCAAGCTTAACGGCTTTTAAGCGAGAGCAGTGCGCCCTAGAATACTTTTAGCAAACTGAGAACCTTAACTATGGACAAATTTCGTGTGCAGGGTCCTACCCGGCTCACTGGTGAAGTCACTATCTCCGGGGCGAAAAATGCCGCCCTGCCCATCCTGTTCGCTGCCCTGTTGGCGGAAGCGCCAGTAGAAATCCAAAATGTTCCCAAGCTGCGTGATATCGATACCACGATGAAGCTGCTTAGCCAGTTAGGTGCTCACGTGACGCGCAACGGTTCGGTGCATGTGGATGCCCGCGACGTTAACGTATTTTGCGCGCCTTACGATCTGGTGAAAACCATGCGCGCTTCTATCTGGGCGTTGGGGCCGCTGGTCGCGCGTTTCGGTCAGGGGCAGGTTTCACTGCCTGGCGGTTGCGCGATTGGCGCACGTCCGGTCGATCTGCACATTACCGGATTGGGGCAGTTGGGTGCCAAGATCGTGCTGGAAGAGGGATATGTCAAAGCCACGGTTGACGGGCGTTTACAGGGCGCGCATCTCGTCATGGATAAAGTCAGCGTTGGTGCAACTGTCACCATCATGACGGCGGCAACGCTGGCGGAAGGCACCACCATTATCGAAAACGCCTCGCGCGAGCCGGAAATTGTTGATACGGCGGGCTTCCTGAACGCAATGGGTGCCAAAATCACTGGCGCCGGCAGCGACAAGATCGTTATCGAAGGCGTCGAGCATCTGGGTGGCGGCGTTTACCGTGTGCTGCCGGATCGTATCGAAACCGGTACGTTCCTGGTGGCCGCTGCGGTCTCTCGTGGCAGCATTGTGTGCCGCAACACGCGTCCGGATACGCTGGATGCCGTGCTGGCAAAATTGCGTGATGCAGGCGCAGATATCGAAGTGGGTGAGGACTGGATCAGCCTGGATATGCATGGAAAACGCCCGAAAGCGGTTACCGTGCGTACCTCTCCGCATCCCGGCTTCCCGACCGATATGCAAGCGCAGTTTAGCCTGCTGAATCTGGTGGCAGAAGGCACCGGTGTTATCACCGAAACCATCTTTGAAAACCGCTTTATGCACGTACCGGAACTGATTCGTATGGGCGCGCAGGCAGAGATTGAGAGTAACACCGTGATCTGCCACGGCGTTGATACGCTTTCTGGCGCTCAGGTGATGGCGACCGATCTGCGTGCATCAGCCAGTCTGGTGCTGGCGGGGTGTATCGCGGAAGGTACAACCCTCGTTGATCGTATCTATCACATCGATCGCGGCTACGAACGCATTGAAGATAAAATGCGTGGGCTGGGTGCGAACATCGAACGTGTGAGTGGCAACGACGCGTAATCCCGTTTCAGTATGAGCAGCCGCGGTGCTGCTCATACTGGTAACGTTAGCTCTCAGGAAACTCCTGAATCGTCACCGACAGCGTCATCCCCTGGCCGCCACGGCGAATGGCTACTGGAACGGCGGTACCGGGGCGAATTTCAGCCACCTGATCCATGGTTTCGATAACTGAGACGGCGGGCTTGCCGTTCATGGTTAGCAACACGTCACCTTTTTTCATGCCGCCTTTATCCGCCGGACCACCGGGTTCGACATTCATCACGATCACGCCTTGCAACCGTTTATTGCCGTCCAGTGTGCTATTGGGTGACAATCCTTCCGCCTGCGCGCCGTTAATGCCGATATAGCCGCGAATCACACGACCATCACGAATCAGTTTTCCCATAACCTTGGTCGCCAGCGCTACCGGAATGGCGAAGCCAATGCCCTCCGGCGTTTCTCCGTCGCTTCCTTTATCAAAGGTCAGTGTATTGATGCCGACCAGTTCACCCAGCGTGTTGACCAACGCACCGCCAGAGTTACCGTGGTTGATGGAGGCATCGGTTTGCAAGAAATTCTGACGCCCGCCAAAGCTGGAACCGGAGCCGTCCATCAAACTCAACCCCACGCGGCCGGTGGCGCTGATAATGCCCTGAGTAACGGTTTGCCCCAGGTTGTAAGGGTTGCCGATAGCCAGCACCACATCACCGATGTGCGCCGTGCGTTTTTCGTTGATGGTGATAACCGGTAGGTTGGCGGCTTCCACTTTCACCACCGCCAGATCGGTCAGCTTGTCGGTGCCAATCACGCTGGCCTCATAGACGCGGCCATCCTGTAACGAGATAACCAACTGCGCGATATTGTTTATCACGTGATTATTGGTCAGCACGTAGCCCTTTTCACTCATGATCACGCCAGATCCGAGCAGGCGAATATTCAGTTCCCCGTTGTTCTCGCTGCTTGATTCTCGGCTATAGACGTTAACCACCGCAGGCGCTGCGCGGCGAACGGCCTGATTGTAGCTAAGCGGCACATCCTCACTCTGGATACTGGGTGAGCGGGAAAACAGTGTGGTATTTGACCGTAGCAACGGCATGATCGCGAGCAGAATTCCCGCAACGATCGCGCCAATAATGGCGGAGCGAAAGAGTTTTGCGAGCATAAAACGTACAGAGAAGTGGATAGGTAACCGGAGGATAACATGAGTTTACCGGACACGGCATGTACCGTGTCCGATTTTATAGTATTGATACAATATATTGTATTAGAGTAGCAGCAGGTAAATCGTTTCTTCGCCACGCACCACGTTCAGCGCCAGCACGCTGGGTTTGCTTTCCAGAATTTTGCGCAGTTGGGTGATGTTTTCTACCCGTTCACGGTTAACGCCGACAATGATATCGCCTTTCTGCAAGCCCACCTGTGCTGCCGGTGTGTCTTTGGTGACGTCTTCGATTTGTACCCCTTTGCTGCCATCCTTCGCCTGGCCATTGGCAAGCGATGCGCCCTGCAAGGCCGGAGACAGGCTCTCGGCGCTGGTGGCGGCAGAGCTGTTATTATCGAGAACCACGGAGAGTTCCAGCGGTTTTCCTTCACGCAGCAGGCCAATTTTTACCGTTTTACCGGGCGCGGTGGTGCCGATTTTGGCACGCAGTTCAGCAAAGCTGTTGATCGGTTTGCCGTCCAGTGATGTCAGCACATCACCTGCCTTGATACCCTCCTTGGCGGCCGCGGATTTTGGCAATACCTCGCTGACGAAGGCACCACGTTGCGCTTCCACATTGAAGGCTTTCGCCATGTCTGCGGTCATTTCGCTGCCTTTGATGCCTAACAGACCGCGTTTCACTTCACCGAACTCGATAAGTTGCTGCGCCAGGTTTTGCGCCATGTTGCTGGGAATGGCAAACCCGATACCGATGTTACCGCCGCCCGGTGCCAGGATCGCGGTGTTGATCCCAATCAGCTTACCGTTGAGGTTAACCAGCGCGCCGCCAGAGTTACCACGGTTAATAGAGGCATCGGTCTGGATAAAGTTTTCTAACCCTTCCAGATTTAGGCCGCTGCGACCCAGCGCGGAGATAATACCCGAGGTGGCCGTTTGGCCCAGACCGAACGGGTTACCCACGGCGACGGCGAAATCTCCGACGCGCAGTTGGTCAGAGTCCGCCATTTTAACTTCTTGCAGATTCTTGGCATCATTCAGTTGCAGCAGAGCGATATCGCTTTGCTCATCGCGACCCAGCAGTTTGGCATCATATTCCCGACCATCATTCAACTGCACACGAATTTTATCGGCGTTGTTGACGACATGGTTATTGGTGAGTACATACCCTTTGGCAGCATCGATAATCACGCCTGAACCGAGGCCTTCAAACGGGCGGCTGTTCTGCTTGCCTGAGGGGGCATTCGGGCCAAAGAAAAATTTAAACTCTTCCGGTACGCGTTGGCGCTTAGTTTGTGTGCCTTCCACATGCACACTGACCACCGCAGGCAACACCTTTTCCAACATCGGTGCCAGACTGGGTAACTGTTGACCTTCCACCACGGCGGGCAGGGCGGCTTGTGCGGCAGGAAGCGATGACAATGCAAGGCTAATGCTTACTGCCAGTGCGCTGAATAATAATGATTTTTTCTTCATTTGACTTTATCTCTCACAACCTGCGAACCATCGACAGAATGTCGATTATGAATAACATGATGATATATAAACTTAAACGGCTGGTGAAGAGTCGACCAGCGAATAAAGTGTAAAGTTCACTGTTCTTTCGTCAAGGAAATGTAACTATCGTCAAATTGTGCAGGGAAGGGAGCGTGGGGATGTAGGCTGCGTGAAGGATCTTGTCCTTCACGCAGTAGGGTGCAAAATGCTTATTTGCGCAGCGGGCGCTCACCGCGCAGCAGTCCGGACGCGCCGTCTGAATAATCGCGCGGCGGCATGCCCACCGGTGCCTGATCGTTGTCTGCTTCCGCCTTGGTTAAGCGGTAGCGAAACGGGTTATCCTGCATCGGCAAATCTGGCAGCAGGTTGCTAGAGCTTTTTGCCATATGCTGGTACAACTGACGGTAATCTTTTGCCATGTTGTCCAACAACTCGGCGCTGTGGGCAAAATGGCCCACCAACTCCCTACGGTAGGTCTCCAGTTCGGTTTTGCTCTTTTCAAGCTCGCTTTGCAGCGCTTGTTGTTGCCGCAGTTTAGAGTTGCCAAAGCGCATGGCGACAGCACCGATGATGATGCCGACAACTAATCCTATTAGCGTATACTCCCAAGTCATAAAGACACCTCTTTCGACGTCGTTGTCCCGTAGGGTTTTTTCACTTCATAATAGCCACTATAACCGCTAACGCCGCCCGAGTGGAGTCCCGAAACGCGACGCTGTAAGGTAATTGGGATCTATTTCAGGTGATATCATGAAAAAATGCGATGATCGCGGAGCTAATCGCCGTTAACGGGCGATAAAACACGACTAACTTTTTTTCGGAAAATGACGGATGAAGGGAGAACCCGTGATGATACAACCGACAACGCTGCCGCTTGCTGGGCCACTGGCGCACTATCAGCAGGCAGTAGCGACGGGCGAGTATCAGCCTGATGAGGTACAACTGCAAACGGTAACCGCGCTGCATGACATTTATCAGGCCTTGCAAGCGCGCGAAACATCGCAGACGACTCCCGCATCCGATGGCCGTTTTACCCGCTGGCGGCACTGGCTGGGGCTGGCGGATAAAACGTCGATGGTACCGGTGCAGGGACTTTATATGTGGGGAGGGGTTGGGCGCGGCAAAACTTGGCTGATGGATCTGTTTTTCCAGAGTCTACCCATAGAGCGTAAGCTGCAGTTGCATTTCCATCGCTTTATGCTGCGCGTGCACGAAGAACTGAACCAGCTACAGGGGCAACCGAACCCGCTGGAGCAGGTGGCCGATGGGTTCAAGGCGCAGGCTGATGTACTCTGTTTTGATGAGTTTTTCGTTACGGATATCACCGATGCCATGCTGCTGGCGGAACTGTTACGTGCGTTGTTCGCCCGTGGCGTCACATTGGTGGTCACGTCCAACATTCCTCCGGATAACCTCTATCGCAACGGCCTGCAACGCAGTCGTTTTTTGCCAGCTATCGATCTGATCAAGCAGTATTGCGAGGTGCGCAATGTTGATGCCGGTATCGATTATCGCTTGCGCACGCTAACGCAGGCGCATCTCTATCTGACGCCGCTGTCGCAGGAAACCGATGCTGAGATGCGTCAGATGTTCTCGCGCTTGTCTGGCATGGCATTATCTACGCCAGGACCAGTACTGGAGATCAACCATCGACCGATGCCGACGCTCAGTGCGGGCGATGGGGTACTGGCCATCGATTTTGCCACGCTGTGTCTCGATGCGCGCAGCCAGAATGACTATATTGCGCTATCGCGCCTCTACCACACGGTACTGCTGCACAATGTGACGGTGATGGGGAGCAAAGAGGAGAATGCGGCGCGCCGCTTTCTGGCATTGGTGGATGAGTTTTATGAGCGGCGGGTCAAACTGGTGATCGCGGCACAAACCTCGATGTTCGCGCTGTATCAAGGCGAGCACCTGAAATTCGAATACCAGCGCTGCCTGTCGCGGTTGCAAGAGATGCAAAGTGAAGAATATTTGAGCAAGCCTCACCTTGCCTGATCAGACAACGGGGAATTTATTGTGCTTTGGTGGAAAAGAGGTCGATCTTTGTTATCGACTTCTCTATAATCTTGCGACCCCACGTTGCAACAACGTTTTTTTCCCCGGAACGTTAATCGCGCCGGCATGGCTATTCGAAGGGGTAGGTTTGCTGGACTAGATGCCGTGTGAACCTCGACACTTTATTTCTGAATTTATTGAAGCGGTTGGGTGTTCACCAACGTGTAACTTAAATTGGGTAAGCTTTTAATGAAAACTTTTACAGCTAAACCAGAAACCGTCAAACGCGACTGGTATGTTGTTGACGCGACCGGTAAAACTCTGGGCCGCTTGGCTACTGAACTGGCTCGCCGTCTGCGCGGTAAGCATAAAGCGGAATACACCCCGCACGTCGATACTGGTGATTACATCATCGTTCTGAACGCTGACAAAGTTGCTGTAACCGGCAACAAGCGTAACGACAAGATTTACTATCACCACACCGGCCACATCGGTGGTATCAAGCAAGCGACCTTTGAAGAGATGATTGCCCGCCGTCCTGAGCGTGTGATTGAAATCGCGGTTAAAGGCATGCTGCCGAAGGGCCCGCTGGGTCGTGCTATGTACCGTAAACTGAAAGTTTACGCAGGTAACGAGCACAACCACGCGGCACAGCAACCGCAAGTTCTGGACATTTAATCGGGATTATAGGCAATGGCTGAAAATCAATACTACGGCACTGGTCGCCGCAAAAGCTCCGCCGCTCGCGTGTTCATCAAACCGGGCAACGGCAATATCGTTATCAACCAGCGCAGCCCGGAGCAGTACTTCGGTCGCGAAACTGCCCGCATGGTAGTTCGTCAACCGCTGGAACTGGTCGACATGGTTGGCAAACTGGATCTGTACATCACCGTTAAAGGTGGTGGTATTTCCGGTCAAGCGGGTGCCATTCGTCATGGTATCACCCGTGCGCTGATGGAGTACGATGAGTCTCTGCGTTCTGAACTGCGTAAAGCGGGCTTCGTTACCCGTGACGCGCGTGAAGTTGAACGTAAGAAAGTCGGTCTGCGTAAAGCACGTCGCCGTCCTCAGTACTCCAAACGTTAATTTCTGGCGTTTATCGCTGCAAATCAACGCAAAAAACCCGGTGCTCGCATCGGGTTTTTTTTGTCTTGCATTCGTCTCATCGGGCTAATTCTGCCCGCATTTCATCTCTTCAGATAAAAAATAATCCTGCTTTTCTGATAGTTAGTAATGAAATTTCGCTTCTTTCGCCACAGAACGCACAAAATCTGGTAAACTGCTCGCCGATTTTGTGCCTGTATGCCAGCCGGCAATTTTCCCGAATGTTGATGCCGCCAGACGTTTTTCTTGTGGACAATCACGTACAGTGATTCCGGGCTATGCAGGATAGCGCCGTTTAGTTATTAGTCGTATTTCTCGATAAACTTGGAGGTTTTCATGGCCGTCGCTGCCAACAAACGTTCGGTGATGACGCTGTTTTCTGGTCAGTCCGACATTTTTAGCCATCATGTTCGCATCGTCTTGGCGGAAAAGGGCGTGAGTGTCGAGATTGAGCTGGTGGATATGGATAACCTGCCACAGGATCTTATTGACCTCAATCCCTATGGCTCCGTGCCGACGTTGGTCGATCGCGAACTGACGCTGTATGAATCTCGTATCATCATGGAGTACCTAGATGAGCGTTTCCCTCATCCTCCGTTGATGCCGGTTTACCCGGTGGCGCGCGGTACCAGCCGCCTGATGATGCACCGCATTGAATCCGATTGGTATTCTCTCTTGAAAAAAATCATGCAGGGGAATGCACAAGAAGCGGATGCGGCGCGTAAACAACTGCGTGAAGAGTTGTTGGCCGTTGCACCTGTGTTCAATGAAGCGCCTTATTTCATGAGCGAAGAGTTCAGCTTGGTCGATTGCTATCTGGCACCGCTGCTGTGGCGTTTGCCGTTGCTGGGCATCGAATTGACGGGCGCAGGGGCGAAAGAGCTGAAAGGTTATATGACGCGCGTCTTCGAGCGTGATGTTTTCTTGGCATCCCTGACCGAAGCCGAGCGTGAAATCCGTTTGCACACCCGAGGTTAAACCTGTATGGCGTTGTCTCAACTGTCTCCGCGCCGTCCGTATCTGTTGCGGGCTTTTTATGATTGGCTGCTTGATAATCAATTAACGCCGCATCTGGTGGTTGATGTATCGCTGCCGGGCGTAATGGTGCCAATGGAATTCGCCCGTGATGGGCAGATAGTACTGAATATCGCACCGCGTGCGGTAGGTGGCCTGGAGTTGGCTGATGACAGCGTGCGTTTTAACGCCCGCTTTGGAGGCGTACCGCGTCATGTTTATGTCCCGATGGCCGCTGTGCTGGCTATTCACGCCCGTGAAAACGGCGCTGGAACCATGTTTGAGCCTGAGCCCGACTATGAGCTGGATAACCTTACGGATGTGCAGGGTGAGGCATTGACGCCGGGTGTGGTTATGTCGGTTGTGGATAACGAGCAACAAGACAACGTGACGGAGACTAACCCGCCTGATGATCCACCACCACCACCGGCGCCGTGCGGTGGGCGACCATCGTTACGTGTGGTGAAATAATCACATTCACAGAAAAGGGGCAACCGTCGGTATGCCCTTTTTTTTATGGCAACCGCATTGATAAAAATCGATAACCGTTTGCGGCAGGAGGACGTGATGAAAATGACCAAAGGCCAGTGCTTATGCGGCGCAGTCACCGTCGAAGTACCGGAAGCGTGTGTACATGAGGTCAGCGTGTGTCATTGCAACATGTGCCGCCAGTGGGGCGGCGGACCGCTGTTGGCGGTTGAGTGAAAACACGATATGACACTGCGCGGTGAAGAGAATGTCACCCATTACCGCTCGTCAGAATGGGCAGAGAGTACGTTCTGCCAAATCTGCGGCACCCATCTCTATTACCTGCTGCTAGAAACGCAAACCTATGAACTGTCTGCGGGGATATTCCCAGATGATCGCAAACGGTTGGTGAGTCAGATTTATATTGAAAGCAAACCGGATTTTTATGATTTTGCCCAGCAAACGCCGATGCTGACAGAGCAGGAAATCCTCGATCAGTTCAATAGCAATAGCTAAATCATTCGCATAGTGCGCACAAGAAAAAGGCGGCTAGCGCCGCCTTGATGGATGGCGTTGCCGATTACACTTCCAGATAGTTCATGATGCCATCCGCGGCCTTGCGGCCTTCGGCAATGGCTGTCACCACCAGATCGGAACCGCGTACCGCATCGCCACCGGCGAAGATTTTCGGGTTGCTGGTCTGGAATGCGCTCTCGCTCTGCTCAGGGGCCACGATGCGCCCTTGGCTGTCCAGATCCACGCCGTGTTTCGCCAACCATTCCATCTTGTGCGGACGGAAACCAAACGCCATGATCACGGCGTCTGCTTCCAGCACATGCTCGGAGCCTTCGACGATTTCAGGACGACGGCTGCCATTGGCATCCGGCGCACCCAGTTCAGTACGCGCCATTCTTACGCAGCAGGCTTTACCGGCACCGTTGATTTCGATGCTGAGCGGTTGCAGGTTGAACAGAAATTCCACGCCCTCTTCGCGCGCATTTTTCACTTCGCGCTTGGAGCCGGGCATGTTGACTTCGTCACGACGGTAGGCACAGGTCACGTGGGTTGCACCGTGGCGCACCGAGGTACGCACGCAGTCCATCGCGGTATCACCGCCACCCAACACCACAACGCGCTTGCCGCTCATGTCGGTATAGGGTTCATCCGGCGTAGTTTCAAAGCCCATCAGTTGCTTGGTGTTGGCAATCAGGAACGGAAGTGCGTCGTACACGCCCGGCGCGTCCTCGTTTTCCAATCCGCCACGCATGGACTGATAGGTGCCGACACCTAGGAATACCGCGTCGTAATCGGCGAGCAGGGTCTCCAGCGCAATATCTTTGCCAATCTGGGTGTTGAGTTGGAACTCAATACCCATCTCACTGAAGATTTCACGGCGTTTGATCATCACCTCTTTCTCCAGCTTGAAGGCCGGAATCCCGAAGGTCAGCAAACCGCCAATTTCCGGATGACGATCGAACACCACCGCCTGCACACCGCTGCGTGCCAACACATCGGCACACGCCAACCCTGCCGGGCCCGCGCCCACAATGGCAACCCGCTTGCCGGTGGGTTTCACGTGAGACAGGTTGGGTTTCCAGCCCATTTCGATCGCTTTGTCATTGATGTAGCGTTCGATATTGCCGATGGTGACCGCGCCAAACTCCGCATTAAGCGTACAGGAACCTTCACACAGTCTGTCTTGCGGGCAAACGCGTCCACACACTTCCGGCAGACTGTTGGTCTGGTGCGACAGCTCAGCTGCTTCGATAATGCGCCCTTCGTTTGCCAGTTTCAGCCAGTTGGGAATGTAGTTGTGTACCGGGCACTTCCATTCGCAATAGGGGTTACCGCAGGCCAGGCAGCGGTCTGCCTGCGCCTTGGACTGGCTTTCGGAAAAGTGTTCATAGATTTCCACGAACTCGATTTTGCGAATCTTTAACGGCTTTTTCGGCGGATCAACACGCTGTAAGTCGATAAATTGATAAACGTTCTGACTCATAATGCCCTCTTACTGCGCCTGATCCCGCAATTCTGCTGCGGAACGACTACGATGCCCTAATAATGCCTTAACATCACTCGACTTGGGTTTCACCAGCGCGAAACGCGATGCCCAGACCGGCCAGTTGGCGAGGATCTCTTCGCCGCGCTGGGAACCGGTGTGCTGCACGTGCTCGGTGATCAGGGCGCGTAAGTGCTCTTCGTGAATCGCCAGATCGTCGACCGACAGCACTTCCACGAGCTCAGGGTTGACGCGCTTACGGAACTCACCGTCTTCATCCAGTACGTAGGCGAAACCGCAGGTCATGCCTGCGCCAAAGTTAACGCCTGTGCGGCCCAATACGCAGACGATACCGCCCGTCATGTACTCACAGCCGTTGTCGCCGATGCCTTCCACCACGGTGATGGCACCGGAGTTACGCACGCCGAAACGTTCGCCCGCCCGGCCAGCGGCAAATAGCTTGCCGCCAGTCGCGCCGTACAGGCAGGTGTTGCCGATAATGCTCGCTTCATGACTGCGGAACGCGGAGCCAACCGGTGGACGCACGGAGATGCAACCGCCAGCCATGCCTTTGCCCACATAGTCGTTGGCGTCACCGGTCAGCGTCAGTTCCACGCCGCCTGCGTTCCATACGCCGAAGCTTTGTCCGGCAGTGCCAGAGAAGTTGGCTTTGATCGGGTCGCTTGCCAGCCCCTGATCGCCGTGCTGAGAGGCAATAGCACCGGATAGCGTTGCACCGACGGAACGGTCAGTGTTGCGGATATCAAAGTAGAGCGCTTTGCTCTGTTTCGCTGCGATGTGCGGTTGTGCCTGAGACAGCAGCACCTTGTTCAACAGCCCATCATCAAACGGCGGGTTGCTCTCGGTGCAGTACAGCGCTTTGCTCGGTTGCGGCTGCGCAGTTTGCAGCAGCGCAGAGAGATCCAGTTTGTTCTGTTTGGCTGTGAAGCCATCCAGTTCCACCAGTAGATCGGTACGGCCAATCAAATCAACCAGTTGACTAACACCCAGCTCCGCCATTAGTAGACGGGTTTCCTGCGCAATAAAGTTGAAGTAATTGATCACACGCTCAGGCAGACCGTGGTAGTGATCGCGGCGCAGCTTGTCATCCTGCGTGGCGACGCCGGTAGCACAGTTGTTCAGGTGGCAAATACGCAGGTATTTACAGCCGAGTGCTACCATTGGGCCGGTACCGAAGCCGAAGCTTTCTGCGCCCAGAATCGCCGCTTTGATGATATCAACGCCGGTTTTCAGACCACCGTCCACTTGCAGACGGATTTTGTGGCGTAACCCGTTAGCCACCAGCGCCTGCTGGGTTTCCACCAGCCCCAGTTCCCACGGGCAGCCAGCATATTTCACTGAGCTGAGCGCGCTGGCACCGGTGCCGCCGTCATAACCGGCGATGGTGATCAGGTCGGCGTAAGCTTTGGCTACGCCGGTCGCAACGGTACCCACGCCCGGTTCAGAAACCAGCTTGACCGAAATCATCGCTTTCGGATTGACCTGCTTCAGGTCAAAAATCAACTGAGCCAAATCTTCGATAGAGTAAATATCGTGGTGCGGCGGCGGTGAAATCAACGTTACGCCCGGCACGGAGTAGCGCAATCTGGCGATGTACGGTGTCACTTTATCGCCCGGCAACTGACCGCCTTCTCCGGGTTTGGCCCCCTGTGCCACTTTAATCTGAATTACGTCAGCGTTGACCAGATAAGCAGGGGTAACACCGAAACGACCAGAGGCCACCTGCTTGATACGTGACACCTTATTAGTGCCGTAACGCGCCGGATCTTCACCACCCTCACCGGAGTTGGAGTTACCGCCAATGGTGTTCATGGCTTCCGCCAGAGACTCATGTGCTTCGGGGCTCAGCGCACCGATAGACATGGCGGCGGTGTCAAAGCGCTTAAACAGCTCGCTGGCCGGTTCTACGTCGTCAACCGGGATGGCTACGCCTTCCTGCGGTTTGATGGCCAACAGGTCACGCAGCGTCGCCACCGGGCGTTCGTTGACGTGTTTGGCATATTCCAGGTAGTCGCTGTACTCGCCGCTTTTCACAGCTTGTCGCAGGCTGTTAACCACATCCGGGTTATAGGCGTGGTATTCGCCGTCGTAAACGAATTTCAGCAGGCCACCCTGTTCTAGCGTTTTGCGCTTCAACCAAGCGCGTTTTGCCAGATTTTGCAGGTCTTGCTCGAAATCGCCGAAGTTGGCACCACCAATACGGCTCACTACCCCGTGGAAGCAGAGCGCTGATAGCTCTTTGTGCAGGCCCACTGCTTCGAACAGCTTGGAGCAACGGTACGACGCGATAGTTGAGATGCCCATTTTGGACATGATCTTGTGCAGGCCTTTGTTGATACCGTTGCGGTAGTTGAGCATTACCGTGCGGTAAGGCTTCTCGATGGTGTTGTTGTCCACCAGTCGAGCCAGTGACTCATACGCCAGATACGGATAGATAGCCGTAGCGCCGAAGCCCAGCAGAACGGCGAAATGATGCGGATCGCGGGCGCTGGCAGTTTCAACAATCAGGTTGGCGTCGCAGCGCAGGCTCTTTTCCACCAGGCGGTGCTGAATGGCACCCACCGCCATTGGCGCCGGAACCGGTAAACGGTGCTCGCTGATGGCACGGTCGGAAAGCACCAGCAACACGGCACCTTCACGCACTTTGCGCTCGGCTTCTTCACACAGCGCCTCAACGGTTTGCTGCAGTGACTTCTCGCGCGGATCAAAGGTCAGATCCAACGTTTCAGCGCGGTCGTGCTGCTGGTCTTGGGTGAGCAACTGAGTAAAGTCGGAGTACAACAGGATTGGCGATTTGAAACTCAAACGGTGCGCCTGACCTTCGGCTTCACAAAATACGTTCATTTCGCGGCCAATACAGGTTGCCAGCGACATTACGTGCGCTTCACGCAGCGGGTCGATCGGCGGGTTGGTCACCTGCGCAAACTGCTGACGGAAGTAGTCGTAAATGATGCGCGGGCGGCTGGAGAGCACGGCAAACGGGGTGTCATCACCCATTGAGCCTGTCGCTTCCTGGCCGTTTTCGCCCAGTACGCGCACAATCTGGTCCAGCTCTTCGCTACTGTAGCCGAACTGCTTCTGGTAGGTTTCCAGCAGGTTGTCATCCAGCTTACGGCTGCCGACCTGATCGTCCGGCAGTTCTTCAAACGGCACCAGACGCTTGACGTTGCGTTCCATCCACTCTTTGTACGGGTGGCGGCCTTTGAGGTCGTTGTCGGTTTCGTTGGAGTGCAGAATGCGGCCTTCGAGGGTATCGATAACCATCAGTTCGCCGGGGCCAACGCGGCCTTTTTCCACCACTTCGTCCGGCTGATAATCCCAAATCCCCACTTCAGAGGCGCACGTGATCAGCTTGTCTTTGGTGATGACGTAGCGCGCCGGGCGCAGACCGTTACGGTCCAGGTTACAGGCCGCATAGCGACCATCGGATATGACGATACCGGCCGGGCCGTCCCACGGCTCCATGTGCATGGAGCTAAAGTCAAAGAACGAACGCAGTTCCGGATCAATGTCCGGGTTGTTCCGCCAGGCGGGCGGCACCAGTAAACGCATGGCGCGCACGATATCCATCCCGCCGCTCAGGAACAGCTCCAGCATGTTATCCAGAGAGCTGGAGTCAGAGCCTGTTTCGTTAACGAACGGTGCGGCATCTTGCAGATCGGGGAGCAGCGGCGTTTTAAATTTGTAGGCACGTGCCCGCGCCCATTGACGGTTACCGGCAATGGTATTGATTTCGCCATTGTGCGCCAGATAGCGGAACGGCTGGGCCAGCGGCCAGCGCGGCACGGTGTTGGTAGAGAAGCGTTGGTGGAACAGACAGATGGCCGATTCCAGACGCAAATCCGCCAGGTCCAGGTAAAAGCGCGGTAAATCCGCCGGCATACACAGACCTTTATAGATGTTGATCATGTTGGAGAAGCTACAAACGTAGAACTCTTTATCCTGAATGCGCTTTTCAATACGGCGGCGCGCCATAAACAGGCGACGCTCCACATCGCGCGGCGACCATCCCGCAGGAGCATTGACAAAAATCTGTTCGATGCGCGGCAGTGAGGAGAGGGCAATTTCACCAAGCACGTCTGGGTTGGTGGGCACTTCACGCCATCCCAGTACGGACAAGGTTTCATTTTGCAGTTCTTCTTCCACAATGCGACGTGTAGCGCGGGCCAGATCCTGGTCCTGATTGAGGAACATCACGCCCACGGCGTAATTCTTCGCCAACCGCCAGCCGTGCTCTTCGGCCACCAGTCGGTAGAAACGATCGGGTTTTTGTAATAACAAGCCGCAGCCGTCGCCGGTCTTGCCATCAGCAAGGATCGCGCCACGGTGCTACATACGGGCCAGCGCGTGAATCGCAGTACGCACGACCTTGTGGCTCGGTTCACCTTCTATATGGGCGATCAATCCGAAACCACAGTTGTCTCTCTCTTGGGATGCATCGTACAACATATCTCAGTGAACCCCCCAGGCTCTGTGTTACTCTCACAACCTACCTCGTTCGGCACCGTGGCGTTGAACGGTGGCGGATGACGGGGTCGCACATCCTGCCGTTCTCTTCTTCGGCCTCTCGTGACGGTCTTACAAGTGGACTATGACTTGCTTTAAGAGGGAGTCTTTCTTTTCTAACTGCATAAATATGACGAGTCGCGGACTCGTCGGTAAAGCTTCCAGCGGACTCCCAAATTAGCGAGAAAGCCAGTTCAGGTCAAATATCAATGCAAAATGTGCGATTAAGAGATAATATTTAGTTATCATTATGAAAATAAATTTTTTTTAAAAAAAATCTCCGTTGGACTACGCCTTGATGGCCGGATGAAGTGTGAGCTGTATCACTATGCAAAAGCGTGAACATCTCGTCACCCTGCTGCGTTATCTCTATGTTATAGAATATTCTGCTGTGGATATCCACTTTTAGATTTAATGAAACTCTTTTTAAGTAATGATTCATCTTTTCATGACGCGCGCGTAAGGGATTAGAAACTTTAATCAGTGTATATGTGAGTTTTTTTCACTAAAAGCGAATAAAAATGCATTTCATTGGGATGTGCGTGATTGATCGCGGTCATCGCGAACGCTGGAAGAGAAGGGTCGTCTGCTTTCCCTCAGGGGGTAGGTTAGAATATGCAATTGCAAAAATTAATCAATATGTTTGGCGGGGATTTGCAACGTCGTTATGGCGAAAAGATTCATAAACTGACGCTGCACGGCGGATTTAACTGCCCAAATCGGGATGGTACGCTCGGGCGGGGAGGTTGCACATTCTGCAATGTGGCCTCCTTTGCCGATGAGGCCATGCAACGCCAAAGCATTGCCGAACAGCTCAACACGCAGGCGGGCAAGGTCAATCGCGCCAAACGTTATCTGGCCTATTTTCAGGCTTATACCAGTACCTATGGCGAAGTGCAGATGCTGGACCGTCTTTATCAGGAGGCGTTGCAACAAGCCGAGATCGTCGGCCTGTGCGTGGGTACGCGCCCCGATTGTGTGCCGGACAGCGTGCTGGATCTGTTGGCAGGTTACCATGCGCAAGGCTATGAGGTGTGGCTGGAACTGGGGCTACAGAGTGCCTGGGATAAAACGCTACATCGCATCAATCGCGGTCACGATTTTGCCTGCTATCAGGAAACGGTGCAGCGTGCGCATCAGCGCGGTTTACGCGTGTGCTGCCACCTGATTGTCGGATTGCCGGGCGAGCGTGCCGAGCACTGCATGACGACGTTGCAACGCGTGGTGGATACCGGCGTTGAAGGCATCAAGCTTCACCCTCTGCATATCGTTGACGGTAGCATTATGGCTAAGGCGTGGCGCGCCGGGCGGTTGAGCGAATTACCGCTGGGCACCTACGTCGCCACGGCCGGCGAGA
Organism: Candidatus Symbiopectobacterium sp.; assembly: GCF_020054415.1. Lineage (NCBI taxonomy): Bacteria > Pseudomonadati > Pseudomonadota > Gammaproteobacteria > Enterobacterales > Enterobacteriaceae > Symbiopectobacterium > Candidatus Symbiopectobacterium sp. The sequence goes on from NZ_JAHWCO010000526.1 coordinate 28,679, forward strand.
TGATTCGCCATACGCCACCAGAGGTCGTGTTCCATCGTATTTCTGCCAGCGCCCGGCGGCCGACGCTGCTGGCACCGTTATGGTGCGAAAACCGCTGGACCGGGATGGTGGAACTGGATTTATACCTTCAGGCTCATGGGGTGCAAGGCTCTGCTTTCGGCCAACCATATCAACAGGTTATCTTAGGGTAATGTTAACGTGTTGTGCTGATTGTCTCACCGCATCGTGCTGAGTTTTACGTTATGATGGCGCGGTGGGTATCCAAGGAAATTCTCTATGAAGCAGATCCGGTTGTTGGCGCAGTACTACGTCGATTTGATGGTAAAGCTCGGGCTGGTGCGTTTTTCACTGTTGCTGGCCTCGGTGCTGGTGCTGCTGGCGATGGCCGTGCAGATGGCAGTCACGCTGCTGCTGACCGGCAAGGTCGAAGACATCGATGTCGTTCGCTCCGTATTTTTTGGCCTGTTAATCACCCCCTGGGCGGTCTATTTCCTCTCCGTGGTGGTGGATCAGTTGGAGGAGTCGCGCCAACGTCTGGCTAAGTTGGTGGCGAAGCTGGAGGAGATGCGCCTGCGCGACCAGACGCTGAACGATCAGCTAAAGGTCAATATTGCCCAGCTCAATCAGGAGATTGCCGATCGCGAAAAAGCAGAAGAGGCGCGTCTGATGATGCTGAGCAAGCTCAAAGAGGAAATTGCCGGACGCGAACAGGTGCGGGTGGAACTGGAGCAACAATCAGCGCTGTTACGATCATTTCTGGATGCCTCGCCGGACCTAGTTTACTACCGCAATGAAAATAAAGAGTTTTCCGGCTGTAACCGCGCCATGGAACTGCTGTTGGGTCGCAGCCAGAAACAGCTGGTGGGTCTGACGCCGAAAGACGTTTACACCCCCGATGTGGCGGAAAAAGTGATGGAAACGGATGAAAAAGTGTTCCGTCACAACGTGTCACTCACCTATGAACAGTGGCTGGTCTATCCTGACGGGCGCAAAGCCTGTTTTGAACTGCGCAAGGTGCCTTTCTACGACCGAATGGGCAAGCGACACGGGCTGATGGGTTTTGGGCGCGATATAACTGAGCGTAAACGCTATCAGGACGCGTTAGAGAACGCCAGTAGGGATAAGACCACCTTCATCTCAACGATCAGCCACGAGCTTCGTACGCCGCTTAATGGCATTGTTGGCCTCAGTCGCATCCTGCTCGATACTCACCTGGATGCGGAACAAGAAAAATACCTCAAAACCCTGCATGTCAGCGCCATCACGCTGGGCAATATCTTCAACGACGTGATCGAGATGGACAAGCAGGAGCGCCGCAAGGTGCAACTGGATAATCAGGCTATTGATTTTATTGGTTTCCTGGCGGATTTGGAAAATCTGGGCGGTTTGCTGGCGCAGCCGAAGGGGTTGCAACTGGTCGTTGAACAGCATCCGCCGTTGCCACAGCGGGTGATTACCGATGGTACGCGTCTGCGCCAGATTCTGTGGAACCTGCTCAGTAACGCGGTGAAATTTACCCAGAAAGGGAACATTGTGGTGCGTGTCTGGCACGACGTGGGCGATCAGTTGCGCTTTGATGTCGAAGACTCCGGCATGGGCATTCCCAAAGATGAGTTGGAGAAAATTTTCGCCATGTACTATCAGGTAAAAGACAAACATGGCGGTAAACCGGCGACCGGTACTGGCATCGGCTTGGCGGTTTCCAAGCGTCTGGCGCAGAACATGGGCGGTGATATTCATGTCACCAGCACGCAGGGCAAAGGTTCTTGCTTTACGCTGACCGTTACCGCCCCAGCGTTGGAAGATGAGGTGATTGTCGGCGGAGAGGATGGGTTGCCGTTACCCGCGCTCAACGTGCTGCTGGTGGAGGACATCGAGCTAAATGTGGTGGTCGCGCGTTCGGTGCTGGAGAAACTGGGCAGTAGCGTGGAAGTGGCGATGACCGGACAGGAAGCGCTGACGATGTTCGATCCGGACGAATTCGATCTGGTGCTGCTGGATATCCAACTGCCGGACATGACCGGGCTGGATGTGGCGCGTGAGCTGCGCAAAAAATATGCCGGACAAAACGTGCCGCCGCTGATTGCTTTAACGGCTAACGTACTGCGCGATAAAAAAGAATATCTCGATGCGGGTATGGACGATGTGCTTAGCAAACCGCTGGCGGTGCCTGCATTAACCTCTGTTATTAAACAGTATTGGGACTATCAGGATGAGCCTGAGCAAGCCACCACCGATGTGTCGGAGCAGGAACCGGTTCGAGAAGCGTTGCTTGATATTCCCATGTTGCAACAATATCTGGATTTGGTTGGACCGTCGTTGATCCATCAGAGCGTGGCGATGTTTGAGCAGATGATGCCCGGTTATCTTGCCGTGCTGGATTCCAATATGACAGCACGCGATCAGAAAGGCATCGCGGAAGAGGGGCACAAAATAAAAGGTGCTGCCGGTTCCGTTGGGTTGCGCCATCTACAGCAGGTGGCCCAGCAAATCCAGACCACTACGCTGCCCGCCTGGTGGGACAACGTGCAGGAGTGGATTGACGAACTGAAACACGACTGGCGGCACGATATTGACGTATTGAAATCCTGGGTGGCTGAACAGGAAAAACGCGCCCGCAAATAGCGGGTGCACGCCAACGCGGTGCGATAAATCGCGGTGTGGGCATCGTTAGGGAGAGGAAAAGGATTTTCAGGGGCCTAAAAAAATGACCCCGACCGAGGCCGGGGTGCGCGAATTATGCGCCAACACCAGGGGAACTATACACCTGCTTGATAATTATCAGCAGTTTCAGTTAGCAGGTGCGAGTATTCGCAACGTCATAAGGTGACGAACCGCTCAAGCAACAAAATAGCAAATGCAGAAATCGTTGTTACAAGAATCGTTAAAACGTGTGATGTAGATTAGTGTTTGTCAATCAAAAAATCAATTAGTTGATGTAATGAAATGAAGGAAAATATGATGAAACGAGTCGGCATCGTTCTGAGCGGTTGCGGCGTCTATGATGGCGCCGAAATTCACGAAGCAGTGCTGACGCTGCTTGCCGTCGATCGTGCGGGGGCTCAGGCGGTATGCTTTGCGCCAGATAAGCCGCAATTTCATGTGGTTAATCATCTGACGGGTGAAGTAACTGGTGAGAATCGCAATATTTTAGTCGAGTTCGCTCGGATCACCCGTGGCAACATCCAGCCACTGTCGCAGGCGGATGCCAGCCAATTGGACGCATTAATTGTTCCCGGCGGTTTTGGTGCGGCGAAGAATCTTAGTGATTTCTCGACAGAAGGCGCGGTGTGCCAGGTTGATGAATCATTGGCGTTACTCACGCAAGAAACTTATAAGCAGAACAAACCAATTGGTTTTATTTGCATCGCTCCGGCACTGTTGCCAAAACTGCTGGGGGAGTCGGTGAGAGTTACAATTGGAAATGATATCGATACCGCAGAATGTATAGAAGAAATGGGTGGTACGCACATTGTTTGCCCGGTGAATGATATTGTGGTCGATGCGCAGCACAAAGTGGTGACGACACCGGCTTACATGCTGGCGAACTCCATTAGCGAGGCGGCCAAAGGCATCGATAAGCTGGTTGAACGTGTTTTGGGCTTTGCCGAATGAGAGTGTGGGGCAAAAAACGCGGTGTGATCCCTGGGATAAATGTATTAGTCGCGACTAAATCTGACACTGTACCTTGAAAGGTTGAGAGTTACCGGTTTTGATATGGGTGCCTAATCCTTAAACAAAACGCGGTAACTCTCATGCTTCATACTAACAATCCCATTATCAAACACAAAGCCGGCCTGCTCAATCTCGCCGAAGAACTCGGTAACGTATCAAAAGCCTGCAAGATCATGGGCGTGTCACGCGATACATTTTACCGCTATCAGGAACCGGCTGCTGAAGGTGGCATTGATGCGCTGGTTAACCAGAACCGCCGGGCTCCGAACCTGAAGAACCGCGCCGACGAAGCCACTGAACGCGCGGTTGTTGATTATGCTATTGAGTTCCCGCCCCATGGGCAGCACCGGACCAGTAATGA
>NZ_JAHWCO010000232.1:0-4493 GCF_020054415.1 Candidatus Symbiopectobacterium sp.
CGCTGCTTGAGGGCCTTGTTATAAGAGGGCCAGTTGGTGATTTTAACATTTTGTTTTGCCATGGAGACCTGATTTTGAAACAACTGTGGTGATCTGCTCCGATGATTACCCAAAAGTTCTATTTATTCAACAAAGCCCCTCGAAGGTTGCCTGAGTCGATTGATGGTAAAACACCACGCTGATGACATTGCAACCGCCCGCCGTCTAGCGGAGGATGTATTGCGTTTTGCACTATGCCGCAAAAACGGTGCACTGACCTGATAGAACCGGGGTCACAACGCTGAGAAATGCGTCATCCTGACTGAAAAGTCGGCAATCAACGTGGTTTTGGTGCTTTTCCTGCACAAACCCGTTGACGGCAAGCGGCCAATACGGTCTAATGCGCCACGTTGCCCGGATAGCTCAGTCGGTAGAGCAGTGGATTGAAAATCCCCGTGTCGGTGGTTCGATTCCGCCTCCGGGCACCACTATTCGAAGTACGCTGGTCAGAGGTGAGAAAACTGACGGGCGTTTAACGGGAGTGGTACTTGTTGATGTTGATCCTCACATCAGCATACATCAAGAAGTTACCCTCTCGATTAGGGAGCCTGTTAGCAGCAGCCTCCCTTTTCTCGATCACCGTGAATAATTACAATGACGTGACTGAATGTCAACCATTGTAAAACATCTCTTCAGCCTTATCGGTGTAAAGCGCCATTTCTTTCTCCAGCGCCTTACTGACAATATCCATACTGATATCAACGTATTCCATTGTTGTGCTCACATTACGATGCCCCAGCAATCCCTTAACCAGTTGCAGGTTTCGTTCAGGGGAACTCATCAGTGTTGTGGCAAGCGTATGCCTGAACCGATGGGGTGAAATGTCAAATCCGCACTCTTTTGAAAGACGTCGGAAAAACGAACGTAATGGCTGCAGCGAGGGTTTTTGAGAAAGAGATGCCCTGTCAGCAGGCGAAGATATAAACCTCTCATAATGAAACAGCGCATCATTGTTGCCGGCACCGCAATCTCTTGCACGTTGCAGCAATCCCTCCAGTCGCGGACGTAAATGGCTGACAACGGGAACCCGCCACTCACGGTAGGTTTTGCTGCCTTCTGTTCTCAGCTCAATCCAGCCATCTTCAAGACAGACGTCTTTCAGACGAATGTGCAGCAATTGATTCTGGCGCATCCCTGTATAACGCAGCGTGTCCAGAACTGCCAGCCAGTACCACACTGGCCTTAATGCACATTTTGATTGGGTCATTTGTTCAGATGAAAACTGCTGCATGGTCAGCCAGATCTTTGTCATCTGATTCTTGGTGAGCGTCTTTTTTCTTTTCTTATCGTGTTTAACCGAAACACCGTTGAAAGGATTTTTTGTTAAGTCCGTTAGTTGAGAAGTAATGGCAAAATTATAGAGTGCGCACATATGAGTGACCTTGTTATTCCAGGTATGTGCTGACAGCCCTTGTTTTTTCAGGACGTGTCTTCGCCACTCAAGCACTTCACGACTGGTTATGCTGTAGGGTGGTCGCGCTTCCCCAATATGTTTTCTGAAACCGCGAACCACTTTCTGATAACTCCATTCTGTATCTTCACGTAGCGACTTACAGAAAAAATATTCATCCAGCAGTTCTTTCCATAGCCAGTCAGTGTTCATTTCGTTCATTTTCCATTCCTCCCATAGTTACAGATACGCACCAGATGTCAGACCACGATTACGGTCAGGGAAACAAAAGAAACTGACTGTCCTGAGGGATTGTCTTTCTGAATACCTGTCTGCTTTTAACCAGATAGCCTTTCATCCGTTTAAACTTGCCTGATTTATCGGGGTATCGAACAACTGAGCAAAGTAAAACCTCCTGTTATCCCGACGTTTATGTAAATTAAGTTGCTCAAAAGACGCCTGAACTTTCTCCCGATTATCTGCGGAGCCGGTGGCCTTGAGGTAGTCAAAAAAAATGCCGGGGACGGGTAAAAAGACGTAACCGGCAATAACGTGGACTTTGTCATCTTTACCATTAAAACTAATCTCTCCCCGGTTGATCCCTTCCCCAAGCCAGTCAAAAAAACGCGCTCCTTCCACTTCTTCAGTACCGCTGACTGCCCTGGATGCGGAATGTAATCTTTCATCACGTTTGTTAACAATTGCAACCGCAGAATTATCTGATTTTCCCTTACTGGAAAGATTGTCTGTGTTTTCAGAAAATTCATTATTTTCAATGTGGTATGATAGAACTATTTTTTCATTTTCAGTGAGCGGCTCCTCAGGTGAGGCCTCATTGTTATTTCCGCCTATTGCAATGTTTTGAGGTACTTCAAACAGAGACAAAAGCGCGTCAGTATCGTCTGCGACTGCAGTCATTATCGTGCCGGAACTCAATTCCATTTCATCGGCAGGATTTTCTGTTTCAGGATTGCTAAGGTCCTCTGACAAAAGACTGTCAGTTTGAGAGGCAGGCTCAACACTTGATGTAAGAGCAAAACCTGCCGGAGCCGCTAAAGCTTCCGCCGTATTCGGATCTGATTGTTGAGAAGAAATGTCCGGGGATAAATTCGAAGTGTGTATCGTCTGAACAGTGGTTTTATTTCCAAGTAGTCCACCTGCTAAGGTATTTAATACTTCGTCAGTCTTCGACTCCATCAGAGGAGAATCTGTTTTCTCTGCAGCCTGCTTCATCAGGCTTCGTATCAATGGCATGCCCGGATGCTGATTCCAGAGTGCGCCGGCAAGGTTGCCCAGTGCCTCTGGATTCTCTGCCAGCCAGCCCGTCGCCTCTGCCGGTATAAGTTGTCCGGCGGCAAGGGCAGCAAACGCTGATGCGTTCTCAGCCTCCCGGAACCGGAAACGATAAGGTGAGTCCGGAACGGTCATTCCCGGAAGCCAGCTTTTACCGTCAAGCAACTCCCCCTCCAGAGTCGCAAGAAGAGGCAGGTGCCAGAACAGCGCCGACCAGAAAATCACTACATTCCACATCACATTTTGCGCTGCCTGCTCTTCCGGTGCCGCGCCGGGCGGAAACATGTACCCTTTTGCCAGCCTGACCGCACAGGTTGTGAACTGCAGCGTAAGGTCGCCGAAGCCGTCTGACTGCGACCACCTTCCCTGCTGCGTGGCCGGCACATTCTGTACCCTGGCTAATAAACTATTAAGAGGCGCTAAATAGAGACGCTGATACAGGTCTGCGGGCAGAGAGCAGTTCTCCCATATCTGCTGCAGGCAGGTTTTTCGTAGCGGGGTGGCACACAACATACCGGCCCCACGCGGGGCGTGGTAGCCGACAGGCGTGACTGGGGATATATGATGTACTGCTTCTGGTTCGCCTTTTGAAAACAGAGACCTCAGGGTCCGGATTTTGCTGAGCATGATGTTCTCCTGGTACAGGGCTGCTCAGTGTTATGACCCTCCCTGCGCCACACCATAAAAAACCAGTTATTCAGTCCAGGAAGTTTCTCCCGTGTCGCCAGGCATATCTGCATCGTTCTCTTTATCGCCCTCACCGGCTTCGCTGAGCCAGCGCATCAGCTCGTTAAGCACAAGCGTCTCTCTTGCCCGGGTGACAGCCACATACAGCAGGTTAGTCTCATCCTGTAGCTCTTCCTGCGAGAGGAGCGGGTCCGTAATGTCAGTAAAATCCTCACTCAGCTTCACCACCGGCCATTCCAGCCCTTTGCTGCGGTGTGCGGTTGAAACCGTGACCTGAGCGTCTTTTTCATGGGTGACGACCTGGCGGCGCATAATGGCCAGCTTTTGAGGGAGCGGGAAAAAGTCATCGAGCAGGCGAATAGCCTGATTCATCTCCACGTCCTGGGTGGCCTTTGCTATCGAGCAGTATTCATCGAAATCCCGGTAGTCCCGGCTCAGGCGCGGGGACTGCGTCTTTTCAGGCATATCGGCGGAGAACCAGTACAGGTCTTCCAGCTCCTCCGTTTTGTAGCCTTCAATCCCCCCGACCCAGAAGACTCTTTTCCCCATGAGGCTTGCCGTCAAGGCGCTGCCAATCACGCCGGACACCGTCCGGCTCAGTACAGCTACGTGCTCAGCCTCATCCGGGATGCTGCTGACGACGGCGTCCTGCCCCCCCGTTACCCGTCACCCGCTTTTCTTCTCCGGCACGCTCCAGCAGGATATTGGCCATACGCGCGACCTCAGGGCCGAAACGAAAACTCGCCGTCAACCATAACCGGTCCGCCTGCGCCAGCTGGCGGGCATTGAGCGCGTTATCCGCCCCGCGAAACCAGTAAATCTGCTGGTAACGGTCGCCGACCAGAATGACCCGGCAGGGCTGATTTAGAACAAACGCACTGGTCACGGGGTTGGCGTCCTGCGCCTCATCAAAGAGGATGGTGTCCCAGCGTTTAGACAGGTCAGGGGCTTTGTTGAATAAATAGAACTTTTGGGTAATCATCGGAGCAGATCACCACAGTTGTTTCAAAATCAGGTCTCCATGGCAAAACAAAATGTTAAAATCACCAACTGGCCCTCTTATAACAAGGCCCTCAAGCAGCGC
>NZ_JAHWCO010000091.1:0-5214 GCF_020054415.1 Candidatus Symbiopectobacterium sp.
CAAAACGCGAGGTAACTCTCATGCTTCATACTAACAATCCCATTATCAAACACAAAGCCGGCCTGCTCAATCTCGCCGAAGAACTCGGTAACGTATCAAAAGCCTGCAAGATCATGGGCGTGTCACGCGATACATTTTACTTGTACTAGCTCAGACCTGATCTGACAGACACCTGTATAAATAATCGGTAACTGTCAGATCAGGTCTGAGCTAGTACATAAGAAAGCGTAAAAAACTCATCGCTCAGTTCAAAAAATTTAAAAGAAGCGGGGAGGATAGGCAAAAAAAAGCCGGCACTCGAGCTGGCTAAATAAACACTGGAAGCAATGTGAGCAACGTCTTGCCTTCACAGCGAGGTCGTCAACGCATGAAAAGACATGCGTGCGTCTCTCTGGAACGTATGGCAATAATAATAATCATTATTATTCGTGTCTGTAAAGGATTATTTTTCCGTCGCCAGTTCGCGTGCTAATAACGTGATCGGATGCTCACAAGGTTTACTGGTCGACATCTCTACCTGCCATTTGCAGGTTTCACAGTCCGTGATCACCATATCCACTCCACTCTCCTCTATTTGGCGGAACAGCGGCGCGCCAATGCCCTGCGAGGTTGTGTAATTTTCCTTTTTAAAACCGTAAGTTCCGGCGATACCGCAGCACTGGGATTCCAGTACCACCAGTTCCAGCCCGGGAATACGGCGCAATAAATCCAGTGTGTAGGATGTCCACCCCATTTTCTCCATATGGCACGGCGTGTGATAAGCCACGCGTAGCGGCAGCGGATTCAGCGGCAGCGTTCTGCCTTGTTCTAACAGGCGATACAGCTCACGTGTCACCAGCGTAATGCTATCGCGTACCGCGTGGTTATCGACCCCCAGCAAATGCTGGTATTCGTCACGCAGCGTTGCCGTACAGCTTGATGACGTCGCTACCACAGTAAGATTTTTACCCTGAACCGCGCCTTCCAGATAGCCCACGTTTTGTTGCGCCTGCTTTCTGGCCTTGGTATGAAAACCGTTAGCAATCAGCGGTACACCGCAGCACTTCTCTTTTTCCAGCAGTTGCACGCCAATCCCCATCGCATTGAAGATGCGGATCAGGTCTTTGCCCAACTGCGGATGGTTGTAATTAACGTAGCAGCCGTGGAAGTACGCGATTTGCTCGCTAAACTGTTTTTGCGCTTCGGCTTGTTGACGATACCAGCGTCGGAAAGTGCCGAACGAGTATTTAGGCAACTGACGTCGATGGTCAATTTTCAGCGCGTTATCCAGCAACTGGCGCACCGGTTTCATCCCGGTCGCTGCGTTCACTAATGGCGCAAACGGCGTGGATACCGTTCCCATCAGGTCGGTATGACTGAGGATGGTGTCACGCAGTGAAGGACGATGCGGGTTATAGCGTGCTTTGGCGCGCTGAATGATATCGCCAATTTTGACATCCGACGGGCAGGCCACTTCGCAGCGTTTGCAGTTGGTGCAATATTTCAGCGCCTCGTCATACAGCGCTGGATCTTTCAGACGCAGGCGTTCACCGTCCGGTCCTGCCTGTTTCGGCCCCGGATAAAGAGGATTCACTCGGGAAACCGGGCAGTAAGTGCTACACACCGTACACTTGATACAATTATCAAAACTGGTGTCATTGAGCAGGCTCATGCAACCTCCCCTTGCAGCAACGTATCGGCAACCGACAACGCGCTCAATAAAGATACCCCCGCGCCACAGCCCTGCGCCAGAGGATCAAACCCTGCCAATACTGCGCCAATCGCATAGACGCCGGGCACCGTGACGCCCTTGATACGCGGGCGCAGCTTCTCGTCGGTTTTCACACCGAACAGGCGATACGGCTGAGGTGCCAGTACCTGTTCCCGGCTCCAGTCGCTGCGCAGCGCGGCATAGTGCACATCAAAACCAAACACCGGCTCCACAACGCGATCATACTCTGCCACCAGCCCGTTGTTAAAGAAGCTACCGCTGGAAAGCACCACCTGCTGAGCCCGCAATGGGATATCGACATGATTACGGGTATAAAGCGCCTTTTCTGTTGCTCCCAGGACGGCACGCTCGACTTTATCGCCCGGCATCACCATGCCGCCCAATTGGCGGAAACGGCGCACCATCGCCTGATGTAAGCGAACCCCTGGTAACGACGGCGGAAGCGTCGGCAATAGAATGACAGGTTTGCCCAAGGCACTTTGCAGCATAGCCACGGCATCCGGCGTATCCAGTCCCAGGCAAGCCGGTAAAATGACGGCATCGTGATGAGCGCTCAGCCGCGTCAATTCCGCCAGCAATGCGCTGGCGTTTTCCGGCAGATCCAGCACGCGAGCGATATTTACCGCGCGGAACTCGCTGGGGTTACCGCGCAGACGATCCAACGCGGGTAGATGTAAATCGGCACTCTTTGCCGCAATGCCCTGCGCTTGCAGCGCATCAGCCACGATAGAGGCCTGGAAATCCAGAAAGCCTTCAATGCCCACAATCAGCGGAGCGCGCCATGCCAGCGGTTTGCCCTGTTCCCGCGTGACAATTTCAGGTGGACTCAGCCAGCACGGGCGATATTTTCCGAGCGGCGTCAAACGCAGGTGGTTTTGTTGATGGCTGCCCGTCATGGTCGCGCCACAGCGCTCCAATAAGGCTTCGGCTTCTGGCACCCAACGGCGTACAGCGGCCTCACTCATCAGCGAATAGGGATGCTCGGGAGCCTGACTTGCCAGCGCTGACAGCGCCTCAAGGGGATGGTGAACCGGCTCACCATCTGGCAGAAAGGACAGCAGATCCAGCGATCCCGAAGAGAAATGCAAGGCGCTTTGTCCTGAGCTGACAATGGCGCAGTGTTTTCCTTGCTCCGACAAACGAATACCGCAGGTGAGCCCGGCTAACCCGCCACCGATAATGACGACGTCATACCGCATGTTGTTCCTCCTGCTGATCCTCAATACTCAGCCCACACAAGCCCTGATACACCCAACTGGTGAATTCGCTTTCACGCAACGCGTTACCCCATGCGATGGGGCGAACGCCTTTCCAGCGCTCATTTAAAAACTGACTTAACTGCGCCAACGCTTGCGGCGGTGTCGATTGCCCCAGCTTGCACAGTAATCCGGCGGCACGGCACGCACAGAGCTCGCCCTGGCAGGTTCCCATCCCGACACGGGTACGCCGCCGCAGATCAATCAGGTTGTTAACCTTGAGTGCTTCCACGGCATAGCGAACTTCCCCCGCCGTCACCGCTTCGCATTCGCACACCAGACTGCTGTCGGCATACTCGCCAGACAGCACGCGCGTGGCGCGATCGCCGTGGCGGTAAATCGCGGACCCGCGCAGCGGTGCAGAAAATGCGCGTGTGCCAGACGTTGCGGCAGCAGGTTGTTGCGTAGACGCGCTGGAGGAGCCCGGCAGTGGTCGTTCCGCTGTGGTGCAGCGCGCACTGTGCCCCAGCTTTTCACACACCTTGTCGGTGACCCACTCCGCCATCAGGCGGTACGTCATTAATTTGCCGCCAGTAATGGTGACAAACCCTTCCAACCCGTCGCGACTGGCATGGTCAAGCAGCACGATGCCGCGACTTACGCTGCGCCCGCTCGGATCATTGTCGCTTGCCACCAGCGGACGCACGCCCGCGTAGGCGCGCAAAATGCGCGTTTGGGCCATCATCGGCGCCAGCTTCGCCCCTTCACGCATCAGGATCTCTACCTCTTGCGGCGTGACGGACATGTTGTCTATCTGGTCATAGTCCACGCGGGTTGAGGTGGTACCGATCAGAGAAATGGTGTCACCCGGTACCAAAATGTCGGCATCGGCAGGCTTACGGCAGCGGTTGATCACTATATTGTTGATACGGTGGCAGAGAATCAGCAATGCGCCTTTGGCAGGGAACATACGCACGCGCAAATCCGCATATTCGGCAATGCGCTGTCCCCAGATGCCAGCGGCGTTAATCACCACCTGCGCATAGAGATCGAGAGTACGTTGTTGTTTATGGTCGAAAACGCGCACGCCGGTGACACGATCGCCCTGACGTATCAGTCCCAGTACTTCGTGGTAGGTCAATACTTCCGCCCCATGTTCGCAGGCATCCATCATATTGGCGGTGGTGAGTCGGAACGGATCAACGGTGCCATCCGGCACCCGCACCGCGCCAATCAACTGCGGGTTAGCGGCAGGCTCGAGGCGCAGCGCTTCCTGCGGATCAATCGCCTGCGCATTGATACCCGCCTGCTGACAGGCCGCGATAAACTGGGATTGATAAGCCAGATCGTCTTCAGGCAGTGTTAGGAACAGGCCATCGGTTGGCTCCACGCAGTGCCGAGATATGCGGCGTAAAATCTGGTTTTCTTCAATACATTCGCGCGCGGATTCACTGTCAGTTACCGCATAGCGCGAACCACTGTGCAGCAACCCGTGGTTACGCCCGGTCGCGCCTGTCGCGATGTCGAAGCGCTCCAGTAGCAAGCAACGCAGTCCCCTGAGTGCCAGGTCACGCAAGGTTCCCGCGCCAGTCGCGCCGCCGCCAATCACGATAACGTCGGTTTCGCGGTAGGCTGTGCTGTTTTCCATGATGGTGTCACCTTTCCGGATCTTCATTAAGGGTATTCAGACACAGAAAAGAAAAGAAATGATTGATAAAGAGCAAATTCGAGCAAAAAACGAAAATAACAAACCGGATATGTAACCGTTTCGCTATAAAAGTCACACCAAAATGAGGTCTATAGGGGGCATTTTGTTAAGTAAAGCACAATAATTGAACAACCGTATAAAAATGTAACATTTTAGCGGTGGCTCACATTGAACCCCTGCGCCATTTCGCTACCATACGCGTGATTTAGCACAAAATAATTATCGCTTTTAAGCGTATTGGAGAACGTTATGATGGATCCTGTACACGAGATTGTGTAATTGCCTGATTTTGATATGTTCAATCCAACATCAAAAGCAGGTTACTTTGTGGACGAAAAACAGTTACAGGCTCTGGCTAACGAGCTGGCCAAAAATCTCAAAACCCCTGGCGATCTCAACCAGTTTGATCGCCTGCTGAAAAAGATCAGCGTTGAAGCTGCCCTTAATGCTGAAATGATCCATCACCTCGGGCATGAGAAGCACCAGTCCAAATCTGGAACTAACACGCGCAATGGCTACTCCACAAAGACTGTTACCACCGGCGATGGTCCGCTGGAACTGCGTACACCACGTGATCGTGATGGTTCCTTTGAACCGCA
>NZ_JAHWCO010000167.1:0-2865 GCF_020054415.1 Candidatus Symbiopectobacterium sp.
CAGGTGGGTGAAGCCATGGCCATGGTCAAAGCGCTTAACCGGATCACGCTATCAGGAATGCCGAACAGTATTCGCATCACGTAACAATCGACCCGTATGGGGCGCAGTCGTTACAAGTTCTGATTTATTCAACAAAGCCAAGAAAAAACGATATGTCTAGCGTCCTAGGGAAGGATGCTCAATAAGTTGTGGAAAAATAACGTGATAGAAATCCCAGATGTGGGGGGGGAATGCATGTCAGAAAGTGTTAAAATGTGACAAAAAATGCGTATTTATCGGGTAGTCGCCTTATAATCCGCCTTTGACATTTTTCGGGCAGTCTGGCCCGAGATGAATGGTCTATCCTTGATTTTCAACAACGCATAAAAGGGAACTTCTTATGCAACTCATTATGAGTCTTATTGGAATGGTTGTGTTGGTGCTGGTCGCCGTTTTACTTTCCAGCAACCGCAAGGCTATTCGTTTGCGCACGGTGTTGGGCGCTTTCCTGCTCCAGATTGGTATTGGTGCTTTATGTGCCTCGTGGCCGCAGGGTACTGGCAGGGATGACCGAAGGTGTTGCCCTGATTATTGGTTACGGCAATGAAGGCGTATCGTTTATTTTTGGTGGCCTGGCTTCCGATAAAGTGTATGAACTGTTTGGCGGTGGTGGTTTTGTGTTCGCACTGCGAGTGCTGCCGATCATTGTCTTTTTCTCTTCCTTGATTGCCGTGTTGTATTACATCGGGGTGATGCAATGGGTTATTCGCCTGCTAGGCGGAGCGTTGCAAAAGCTGCTAAAAACGTCACGAACCGAATCGCTCTCAGCGACGGCAAATATCTTCGTCGGGCAGACTGAGGCACCGCTGGTCGTGCGTCCCTATATTGCCACCATGACGCGTTCGGAGCTGTTTGCTGTAATGTGCGGCGGGCTGGCGTCTATTACCGGAGCGGTAATGGCAGGCTGTGCGCAGATGGGGGTGCCGTTGGAGTATCTGATTGCCGCCTCCTTTATGGCCGCGCCGGGAGGATTGCTGTTTGCCAAACTGATCGTGCCGGAAACAGAAAAAACACACGATCATGAAACCCACTCCGGTTTTGTGAGCGACGATGATCAACCGGCCAACGTGATTGATGCAGCGGCCAGTGGCGCGGAACTGGCGCTGAATGTGGGAGCGATGCTGCTGGCGTTTGTGGCGCTGATTGCCTTACTGAATGGCATCCTGGGGGGATTGGCGGATGGTTTGATTATCCACAGCTTTCTATGGAACTGATTTTGGGCTGGTTGTTCGCGCCGTTGGCTTTCCTGATCGGGATCCCGTGGCAGGAATCGACGGTCGCAGGGGCCTTCATCGGCCAAAAACTGATTCTCAATGAGTTTGTTGCTTATCTGAATGTTAGTCAGCATCTCAAAGCGGATGATGCCGTTGCTGCCTTGGGATTACAGGTGCTCTCGGATCAATCGAAAGCCATCATTTCATTTGCTCTGTGCGGCTTTGCCAACCTGTCATCGATTGCGATTTTGATTGGTGGGCTCGGCAGCATGGCTCCAAACCGTCGTAAGGATATTGCGCGTTTTGGTTTGAAAGCGGTCGCGGCAGGAACGCTTTCAAACCTGATGAGTGCGACCATTGCTGGTTTCTTTCTGGCGTTTTAAAGCTTGACCCGCAGCAGGAGAGAGTGTACGTTAATGACCATCTCGGCGTTTATCGGCAATATTGAATGGATGACGCTGCCTTTGCCCAATAGAGAGGCTGTGTATCCTGGATTCTGCGCCTATTGTCGCTTCAACCCAGAGGCTTACCACGATACGCTGTATCAGCGTATTGATGTGCCCTTGTCTGCGGAGTTGACGCGCTCGGTGCCCAAGCGCCGCGCTGAATTTCTGGCGGGGCGTTATCTTGCGCGCCATGTGTTGGAAAAACTCGGCATCAACCAGTTTACCTTGCTGAGCGGTCAGGACCGTTCGCCGGTGTGGCCTGAACATCTCTGTGGCTCTTTGAGCCACAATAAAGACAGCGTACTGTGCGCGATTCACCGCCGCAGCGACGTATTCAGCGGCGTGGGGGTGGATGTGGAAACGCTGATGAGTGACGATCGGGCGGCTTCACTCTGGCCTGGTATCGTGGGTGACGAGGAGTGCCAATGGCTGCAAGGGGTGGATATGCCGTTTTGTCAGGCGCTGACATTGAGCTTTTCTGCCAAGGAAAGCTTGTTTAAAGCTATCTATCCTTCAGTTCAGCATTATTTCGATTTTTTGGATGCGCAAATCACCGTGCTCAACCAAGCTCAACAGGTTTTCGAACTGCAATTGCAAACCACACTAACGCCTGAATTTCCCACGGGCCGGCGCTTCAAGGGGATATACTGGATGATGGCTGACAAAGTTACCACCTTCCTCTATATTGAGCCCTCGAAGGCTGTTTGACGAAAACTGTGTTACGTAGGCGCGTATTCAAAGGAAATGGTAGTCGCCTGTTATTTCCGTGGGGATTGGTGTATCGGCATATTCAAGTGATATCTGTCCCAGATATTTTTTTAACGCTATCATTTTGGTTTGTTTATCAACAAATATGACCTTCTTAAAATTTTTTGCATCGAGACAATCAACCACATTCCTAGCGACCCTATTCTAGAAAATGTAGGTTGGAAACTATTCGGGAAGGGTGCTTTGTGTTTTCTTTGTTATACTCAAATGTTATATCTCCAAGATGCTTTGTTAAAGAAATAGACTTCTTGTCATTAAAATAGGCTTTGTTGAATAAATAGAACTTTTGGGTAATCATCGGAGCAGATCACCACAGTTGTTTCAAAATCAGGTCTCCATGGCAAAACAAAATTTTAAAATCACCAACTGGCCCTCTTATAACAAGGCCCTCAAGCAGC
>NZ_JAHWCO010000678.1:0-19360 GCF_020054415.1 Candidatus Symbiopectobacterium sp.
ATCTCTCCCCAGTCGGCGAACCCTTTATTTGACGTCAGCACGATGCTCGCTTTTTCATACCGACGGTTCAGCAACCGGAAGAACAGACTGGCTTCCTCACGGCTCATCGGCAGATAGCCTATCTCATCCAGTATCAGTACCCGGGCGTCACCAAGCTGCTGTAGCTGTTTCTCCAGCCGGTTTTCCTGCTTTGCCTTCATAGGTGTGGCGATCAGCTTATCCAGTGGCATGAACAGCACCCGGTGACCGGCATCAGCCGCTTTGACCCCCAGTGCTACTGCCTGGTGCGTTTTGCACACACCTGGCGGCACCAGCAGGATCACGTTTTCGCTGCGCTCCACGAACGCCAGCCCTGCCAGTTCCCGGACGACCTTACGATCACCACCGCATTTATTCTATTGGTCATTCCCCACCCGCTCGCCGTCATGACGAACGGCTCAGCGGCCTGATTTTAGCAGAGGTAAATTATGGCATACATCACCTTATCAGAGTGGAATCGGTGGCAACCCTGTCCGCGTTGTATGGAAACAGTCAGGCGATTGATCAGGAACGGAATGATTTTCCCTGCACCGATACGAGATGGGCGCGAGTATCTGATTGAGGAAAACGCCTACAAGCTCACCCAGAATAAAAACCTTCGCTCATCAAGTTACCTTCATCCCGCCCTGTTATCGAGGATAAGACATGGCACGCCGGAGAAGTCATAAGAACCGCGACTTGCCGCCAAACCTGCAACCGCGCAATGGCGGATATTTTTGCTACCGTGACCCGCGCACCGGAAAGGAGTATGGCCTAGTCCGCCATCGACAGGAGGCCATTACGCAAGCCATAGCCGCCAATATGGCAATTTATGGCTCATCAAAACAATCACCGCTCGTTGACCGCATCAACGGCACACAGGTGACTACAGTGAGTGAATGGACTGAGCGTTATCTGACGATACTCGAAGGACGGAAACTCAAACCGAAGACGATGAGCGAGTACAATAAATACCTGAAAGCCGTTAACGCCCATTTAGGCGAATTTGTTCTTCAGAAGGTAGAAACCAAAGACATTGCCTCGTTCCTTAATCAGTGGGTAAAAGCAGGTAAAGTGACAACGGCGGACTGCATCAGGGCGTTGTTACGTGACCTGTTTCGTGAAGCGATTGCTGGGGGGCTACTCAAAAGAAATCCAGCCGAAGCCACCCGAAACCAACGTATAGATATTCAACGGGAACGCATAACCCTGGATATGTGGAAGCTCATACGCAAGGCAGAGGATTCATTACCCGCATGGGTTGGGCCCTGCCTTGACCTTGCTTTAGTCACCGGTCAACGTTTAGGGGATATACAGGCGCTACGCTGGGAGGATTTCAAAGACGGGCGCCTTTACATCAAGCAGGCGAAAACAGGCACGATGCTTGCCTTCTCCGAGACAATCCGCATCAACTGCCTCAACTTATGCCTTTCTGATATATTAAACCAGTTTAGGGCATTAAACAACGGCGTAGCGCATATCGTCGCAGACGCTAAACACCAGCAATTTTCTCAGGACACCATTTCCAGAGCATTTTTGAAAGCACGTCGATTATCAGGACTAACGTGGCAAGGAAAAGCGCCTTCATTTCACGAAATCAGGAGCCTTGCAGCGCATCTCTACACTGATGAGAAAGGGAGGGATTATGCGCAAAAACTGCTGGGACATAAGTCATCCGAGATGACCGATAGGTACCGGGATGTAAGAGGGTCGGAGTGGGCTGAGATTGAATAGTTTCGACTGAATTTCGAGTAATCCCGAACGATTGATTTTAACTATATGAATATGAATGACATAATTTTCATCCCGCCGTTAATGAACTGCGCGATGGGCGGATGTGGGTCTCTGACCGTCCGGGATTGTGCTTCACCATCAGCGAGCAGGCGCGGCGCTGGACGGTGCAAACCTGTGAATTCAAGTAATCGGTAGCGCATCCCGTTGCGGCTCGTGCGGGTCTGCATGGTCACAACGTAAGATGCTTTGGTGCACCTTTAGCACACGTGCTGTTTCCATCCGTTGATGAACTCCATCGGAAACAGCACGTTTTTTAAGGCACTCAAATGAAGGAGAAGGCGTCGCTGTAGAGGTGGTCAATCAACGCAAAACGCTCGTTGCAGAAGCGCTCGCGGGCAATTTTTGCCATTTCAAAGCGCCCGGCAATGTAGATATCATGACCTGACAGTGTGCAGTAATCCTGCAATACCGCGCTGAGTACCGTACCCGTTCTGCCACACCACTCCTGTTCCTGCTGCTCAACCACAGGGATAACCTGCAAGTTCGCGTGTTGGCTCGCCAGAGCCTGTAGCTCGGTCAAATCATACAGATGCTTGATCTCCCGCCCCCCCCAGTAGATCGCTATCTCGCGCTCAGGTTGATGTGCCAGCACCGTCAGCAGGATAGAACGTGCATAAGAGAACCCCGTGCCGCCGGCAATCAGGATCAGCGGACGATCGCTCTCTTCGCGCAACCAGGCCTCACCGTGGGGGATATCCACCGTCAGCGCGCGCTCTTTCAGAATACGATCCATCACCGCCATCGCATACAAGTTCAGCTCTGAGGCACCCACGTGCAGGTCGATAAACTGCTGTTCCATCGGCGTTGATGCCATTGAGAACGGGCGCTTATCACGCTCACCCATTACCACCATCAAATACTGACCGGCACGGAAAGAGAAAGGGGCTTCCGGCAACAAACGTACCCGATAAACCGTATCCGTTATCGCCTCTACGGATGTCACTTTACAGCTCAATGTTGTCATGCATTCCCTCTAAGGGTGATAAAAGCAAAACGAGTAACAGCGGCACACCATACATCAAGCACGCGGCGGGCTGTCGTTAAAAATGGCAAGCTCATCCCATATGGCATCAATACGGGCACACACATCAGGATCCTTCTTGATGGGATGCCCCCACTCGCGCTGAGTTTCACCGGGCCACTTATTGGTGGCATCCAGTCCCATTTTGGAACCCAGCCCCGACACCAGCGACGCGAAATCCAGATAGTCTATTGGCGTATTTTCCATCAATACCGTATCTCGTGCCGGGTCCATACGGGTGGTAATCGCCCAGATAACATCTTTCCAGTCACGCGCATTGATGTCGTCATCGCAGACAATGACAAACTTGGTATACATAAACTGGCGCAGGAAAGACCATACGCCCATCATCACCCGTTTGGCATGACCGGCGTACTGTTTTTTCATGGTGACGACTGCCAGACGGTAGGAACACCCTTCCGGCGGCAGGTAAAAATCGACAATTTCCGGGAATTGCTTTTGCAAAATCGGCACGAACACTTCATTCAGCGCCACCCCTAATACGGCGGGTTCATCGGGTGGGCGTCCGGTATAGGTGGAGTGGTAAATGGCGTCCTGACGCTGCGTCACATGCGTAACGGTAAACACCGGGAAGTTATCCACCTCATTGTAATAGCCGGTGTGATCGCCATACGGCCCTTCCGCCGCCATTTCTCCCGGTTCAATGTACCCTTCCAGCACAATTTCCGCGCTGGCGGGCACTTCCAAATCATTGGAGAGACATTTCACCACTTCGGTTTTATAACCGCGCAGTAGCCCGGCAAAGGCGTATTCGGAAAGCGTATCTGGCACCGGGGTTACTGCACCAAGGATAGTCGCCGGATCGGCACCGAGCGCGACAGAAACCGGGAAGCGTTGACCGGGATTTTCCTGACACCACTCCTGGAAATCTAACGCGCCGCCGCGATGAGATAACCACCGCATGATCAGCTTGTTTTTACCAAGCACTTGCTGGCGATAAATACCGATATTCTGACGCGCCTTGTGCGGCCCGCGAGTAACCGTTAAGCCCCAAGTGATCAAAGGAGCAGCATCTTCCGGCCAGCACTGCATCACAGGAATACGGATCAGATCGACGTCTTCCCCAGACCAGACCTGCTCCTGACAAGGAGCCGATGACAGCCGTTTGGTGGGCATATTGAGCACCTGACGGAATTTGGGCATGTTTTCCATCAAGTCTCGGAATCCTTTGGGCGGCTCAGGCTCTTTCAAAAAGGCCAGCAGTTTGCCGACATCACGCAGTGCCGTCACGCTATCCTGTCCCATGCCCATTGCCACCCGCTCCGGGGTGCCAAACAGGTTGCACAGCACGGGCATGGTATAACCGGTGGGATTTTCAAACAGCAACGCCGGACCGCCCGCACGCAGCGTTCTGTCGGCAATCTCCGTCATTTCCAAGTGGGGGCTGACAGGGTGGCGAATGCGTTTCAGTTCCCCCTTCTGTTCAAGAAGCGCGAGAAATTCACGTAAATCACGATATTTCATGCTGATTGTCAACGCAGTCTGTGAAAACGACATTATAAGGTTTCTTGCAAATTCTGTCGCTTCCTCATGCCGCTATTTATCCGCACAGGGTTTTGTTATGCTTCCCTGCAATGCTCATCGACTGACAGATCATAGACACAACACATTATGGAAGCCTGGTATTTATTGTATTGCAAACGTGGGCAGCTGCTGCGCGCCAAGGAACATCTTGAACGCCAGGCCGTTAACTGCCTGAGCCCGATGATCAAAATGGAAAAGATCGTGCGGGGAAAACGCGCGGAAGTTAGCGAGCCACTGTTTCCCAACTACCTGTTTATTGAATTCGATCCCGAACGCATCCATACCACGACGATTGCCGCCACACGGGGCGTCAGCCACTTTATCCGTTTCGGCGCTCTGCCTGCAGTCATCCCCGTGACCGTCATTACCGAACTGACACAACACCCGGTACAGATGATTCACGATCCACAAACACCGTATCCCGGGGACACCGTGCTGATCACCGAAGGGGTGTTTACCGGGCTACAGGCGATTTACAGTGAACCTGACGGTGAAGCACGCTCCATGCTGCTGCTCAATTTTATCAACAAGCAGGTGCCGCAAAGCCTCGATAATCGCCAGTTCAAAAAGCTGTAGTCAGGCGTAACCGACAAAATAAACGCCGCCGGTAAGAACACTCACGGGCTGCGAACGGATAGGTCTGAGCGGATAGGACGATTAGCGGGAAAGCTGTTCGTCACGCAGCCATTGTGCGACATGCTTGGCAAAATAGGTCAGTACGCCGTCTGCCCCTGCGCGTTTGAAGCACAGCAGTGACTCCATCACCAGCGGCTGCTCCTGAAGCCAGCCGTTGCGAATGGCCGCCATGTGCATGGCATATTCGCCAGAGACCTGATAGGCAAAGGTCGGCACGCCAAACGTTTCTTTAACACGATGCAGCACATCAAGATAGGGCATACCGGGTTTCACCATCACCATGTCCGCGCCTTCCTGCAAATCCTGGGCAACTTCCTGTAAGGCTTCATCCCCGTTGGCCGGGTCCATCTGATAGGTTTTTTTGTTACCCCCCTTCAGATTGCTTGCCGAACCTACCGCATCGCGGAAAGGCCCATAGTAGCAAGACGCATATTTTGCCGAGTAAGCAATGATCTGGGTGTTCACCAGATGCTGCGCTTCCAGCTCGGCGCGTATGGCACTAATGCGGCCATCCATCATGTCGCTTGGTGCAATGATTTCTGCCCCCGCTTGTGCATGACACAGCGCCTGACGCACCAGAACGGATTTGGTGATGTCATTGATCACATAGCCATATTCATCAATAATGCCGTCTTGCCCATGCGTGGTATAAGGATCCAGGGCAACGTCTGTCAGCAACCCCAGCTCCGGCACTGCATCTTTGAGCGTGCGGATCACACGCGGCGCCAGCCCTTCGGGGTTATAGGCTTCTTCGGCGTTCAGTGACTTCTTGTCGGTATCGATCACCGGAAACAGTGAGAGCACCGGGATACCCAGCTTGGCGAGTTCTTCCGCCTCTTTCACCAGTAGATCGAGCGTCATGCGGTATACGCCCGGCATCGAAGGCACTTCCTGACGCTGATTTTTGCCTTCCATCACAAAGACAGGATAAATCAGGTCATTGACCGTCAACTGATTTTCAGCAACAAGGCGACGGCTGAAATCATGACGGCGTAAACGGCGCAGGCGACGGCCGGGAAAAGCGCCAAGAAAAACATTGCTCATAATTATTCTCCAGAATCATGGCAGCCGGAAAATCCGGTGTGCGTTTTCATCTACTTTTTGCCCCAACATACTGGCGTCTTCATCGCGCCAGGCAGCAACCTGCTGAACGATATGCGGCAAAAAGCAGGGTTCATTACGCCGGGATGCAGGTTTTGGTGATAAATTCCGGGGTAACAAATAGGGCGCTTCTGTTTCCAATAACAGGCGGTCGATGGGAATCTGTTTTAGCAGATGGCGAAGTGCAATTCCGCGTCGCTCATCGCACAACCAGCCGGTGATGCCAATCGAAAGCCCAAGACGCAAGCACTCATCCAACTCCTGTGCAGTCCCCGTGAAACAGTGCAGCACTGCTCCCGGCAGCTTATCCAACCAGGGAGAGAGTAGCGCGATAAAACGCTCATGGGCGTCACGACAATGCAAGAGTACGGGTAACCCCCGCTCTGCGGACAACGCTATCTGTGCGGAAAAAGCGTGTTCCTGCTCATCAGGCGTTGATAAATTGCGATTAAAGTCCAGTCCACACTCGCCCAGCGCTACAACCGCAGGCTGTTGCGCCAACTGCGAAATCTGTTCCGCCACCGCCGTCGACCAACTACTGGCATCATGGGGATGCACACCCGCCGTCGACCAGCAATAGTCTGGGTATTCCTGTGCCAGTGCCATCGCCTGCTCACTTTCATGCAGGTTGGTTCCGGTGATGATCATTCCACTTACCGCAAACGCCTGAGCACACTCAATGACCAGAGCACGATCGTGAGCAAATTGGCTATTGGTCAGATTGACGCCGATATCAAACATGGACATTCCTGAAGGGTAATGACACTCCCGCTCCGGCGAGCGTATCCCGAAGGGAAGCAGATGCAGATTGGAGGAAATACCCGCCTAAGCGGGGATAACAACAGGATTCAGGACGATGGACCTTCGTTTCTTTCTTCTGCCTAGCGCTCTTCCGCCTCATACTGACGGCGTCCTTTCCCCACGTAAAAACGTGAGCAAAACAGGCCGACTTCAAACAACAGGTACATCGGAATAGCTAACAACGTCTGTGAGAACACTTCCGGCGGCGTCAGCAGCATACCGACAACGAAAGCGCCAACCAGCACATAAGGCCGCTTCTTCTTCAAATCTTCCGTGTTGGTCACACCGCTCCAGCACAGCAGTACAATAGCAATAGGTACCTGGAAAGAGACTCCAAACGCCATAAACAGCGCCATCACGAAATCGAGGTAGTTATTGATATCAGTGGCGATTTGCACACCCTGTGGCGCTGTCTTGGCAAAAAAGCCAAACGCCAGTGGGAACACGACAAAGTAGGCAAATGCCATACCCGCATAGAACAGCAGGCTGCTGGAGAACAGCAACGGCATCATCAGGCGACGTTCATGTTTGTACAGCGCTGGAGCGATAAACGCCCAGACTTGATACAACACCAACGGTGCAGCGACAAACACCGACACGATCATCGTGAGTTTAATCGGCGTAAAGAACGGGGAAGCCACGTCGGTGGCAATCATACTGGCCCCGGCAGGCAGTTGTTCAATAAGCGGTGCCGAGACAATCTGATAGATGTCGTTAGCAAAAAAAACCAGCACGACAAATACGCCCAGCACACAAAGAATGCTGTTTAACAGGCGCTTGCGAAGCTCAATCAGGTGACTGATTAACGGTTGTGTATCTTCAACGGCCATAGACTAGCGTTCATCAGCAGAGGTTTGGGAAGGCGCGACAGCAGGAGTAGGCGCTGCGCGCTTATTGGGTACATCATCGGTCGGTGCCACGGCAGCGACAGCTGGCGTATTGTCAGGCACAGCCGTTGCAGAAGGCGCTTCTGGTGCGCGATTCACTGCCGCAGGCGGTGCCACATTGATAAGGGATGAGGATGGCGCAGCGGCGGGTTGGTCGACAGCCGGTAACGCGGCTGGCGAAGAGGCTTGCTCGGTGCTGATAACCCCATCATGAGCTGCTTCAGCATCCGCCAGCGGTTTATGTGGCACCTCACCCAACTGCGCCGTGGCGCTGTCACCGGGTTTCACATATCCGCGCCGCATCGCGTCTGCCGCGTCTTTGAGTTCGTCCATAGAGGCTTTCAGCTCTGGGGAAAGGTTTTTCAGGCTAGCCTGCTCCACCTTCTTCAAACTGTCCTGCAACTCTTGCAACTTCAACTCTTGGGTCAGCTCATTTTGCACCGTAGACGCCAGCGAGCGCAGCGTTCTGACCCAACCAGCAATCGTTTTAACCGCAACGGGCAGGCGTTCAGGCCCGAGTACTACCAGGCCGATCACCATTACGAGCATCAGCTCACCAAATCCGATATCAAACACCGATTATACCTGCTCTTTATGCTGGCTCTTTGTTTCTTCTGATTTTGCGTCAGCCTGTTGTTCCGTGATGGACTTCGTCGCGAAATCGGCATCCTGCTGTGTTTTTTCATTCTGGTTTGCAGATGCGCTGTCAGCGGACGAAGGTTGGTCATCGCTGATGGCTTTTTTAAAGCCTTTAATCGATGCGCCCAAATCGGAGCCTAGCGTTCTCAGCTTGTTAGTACCAAACAGCAGCACCACGATCGCCGCAATGATCAACAAGTTACAAATACTAATACCACCCATACCAATTACCTCTTTTCTACAAAGGGGAGTTATCTATCATCTTTCACACCGCAAACGTTCGTGTGTGCATTTTGTCCAAAAACGAGTCACCGCGCGTTATTCTTACCTAGAGAATGCATGCCCAGAGGATGCGCTCGGTTTGCGTTTCCTGCAACGCCTTTTTCCTGCGGCGGAAAGGCATATAAGGTCAAAGCCGTAACTATTATATACGGCTATTAATAGCGCCTGTCATGATCTGCTTCAACGTGTACGACGCCAACCAATGACCCAGCTCACAACTCCAGCGGCCATTAACCCCGCCGAAATCACTTCCGGGAGATACTGACGCCCCACCAACATGAGTAACCCAGCCAGCAGCAACGTCGCGCCAACGCCAAGTAAATAATGCGACTGGCTTTGGCGCACTCGCTGCACGCGCAGTTCATCTGTCAGTTGTGTCACACTGTGACGCAGCAGCCGATGCTGCCGCAAACCATCGTAAATCAACTCGGGAATTTCCGGCAGTTTTTCCGCCCAGAAGGGTGCCTTTTCTTTCAATCCGCGAATCAGTGCAGCAATCCCCATCTGATCTTTCAGCCACGACTCCAGAAAAGGCTTGGCTGTTTTCCATAAATCCAACTGCGGGTAAAGCTGGCGGCCTACACCTTCAACGTAGAGCAATGTCTTTTGCAACAAGACCAACTGTGGCTGCACTTCCATGTTGAAGCGGCGCGCGGTATTGAACAAGTTTAATAACACATGCCCAAAGGAGATCTCTGCCAACTGCTTTTCAAAAATGGGTTCGCACACGGTGCGAATCGCAAATTCAAACTCTTCAACATTAGTATCTGCAGGCACCCAACCGGAATCCACATGCAGTTCAGCAACGCGACGATAATCGCGATTGAAAAAGGCAATGAAGTTTTCTGCAAGATAGCGCTTATCTTCTTTGTTCAATGACCCAACGATGCCACAATCAATACCGATATATTGTGGGTTTTCAGGGTGTTCACAGCTGATAAAAATATTTCCCGGATGCATATCGGCGTGGAAGAAGCTGTCGCGGAATACCTGAGTAAAGAACACCTGCACGCCGCGCTCCGCCAGCAGCGGCATATTGGTGCCGTTGGCTTTCAGCGCCTCAACGTCTGAGACCGGAATACCGTAGATACGCTCCATCACCAGCATGTTTTCACTGCAATAATCCGAATAGATTTCCGGAATATACAGCATCGGGCTGCCATCAAAGTTACGGCGCAATTGAATGGCATTTGCCGCTTCACGCAGCAGGTTTAATTCGTCAAGCAGGGTTTTTTCGTACTCATGCACGACCTCTCGCGGGCGCAAGCGTCGTCCATACGGTAACAGCATCGGCAACCAGCCCGCCAAACGGTTCATCAGCCGCATATCAGCCTTGATGACAGGGAGGATATCAGGACGAATGACCTTGATAACCACTTCCTGGCCATTTGTTTTGAGCCGCGCAGTATGTACCTGTGCGATAGACGCAGAGGCCAGTGGCACTATTTCAAAATCATCAAACCAGCTTTCGAGTGGAATGCCCCCCATCGAAAGTTTGATCTGCTCACGAGCCAGTTTACCGTCAAAAGGATCGACGCGATCCTGAAGGATAGCGAGCTGATCGGCAATCTCCGGTGGAAAAAGATCGCGTCGAGTAGACATCATCTGACCGAACTTGATCCACACCGGGCCCAATTCCTGCAACGCCAAACGCAAACGTTCACCAAGCGGTTTGTCCTTATGGCGGTTTGGCATCCAGAACAGGAATTTGCGCCAGATACGCAACGGTAAGGTGATGCGCAAATGCGGGATCAGTTCATCGAGCCCATAGCTCAACATGACGCGAATAATGTGGTAAAGGCGTAGCAATTCACTTGGCGTCATGCGGCAGACTCCAGCTTCGCCAGTCGTGCCGCCAGCGCATCGACGTCATCGCTTAACGCGGCCACTTCGTCATACCACCAGGCCGCCTCTAAACGCCCAGGCGCAAGCCGCCACTCTTCCGTTACGGTTTCTGCCAAATAACGCCGCTGGCGATCGAACAAACGGGCCGCACCGCGAAACGCGCCTTGTACTGTCTGACCAATGCCTTGCGCAAAAACGTCGCCCGTGTAAGGCGCAAGCCACTCTGCAGGGTCGCACTCTGCCAAATCCAATAGATTGACAAGGTGTTGGACAACCTGCATATCCCCTTCAATGACCAGTTCACCACGACGCATCAGCGATGAAAGCTGCTGGCGATCGCGCAACGTGAGCAATGCGGGTATCCGGGTTTCTAACTGACAATCCGCCGTATCAGCACACTGGCTTACCACATCGACGCGGTGCTCACCAAAGACCAATACCAGCGGCACTGGCAGTTCTGCTAACACAATTTTGAGCGCTTTTCCCTGTAGTCGCTGGCGCGCCGCTTTCAAGCTACGTTCGCGAAAAAGCAGGCTATTTAACGCAGTTTCCAGCGCGGCAGTCAGCACAGACGTTATCAGCATCAGCGTTTCCCACTATAAAACAACTTAAAATTTGAACCCACGGTGTAACGCGACAATGCCTCCCGTGAGGTTGAAGTAGTTTACACTGTCAAAGCCCGCGTCCACCATCATGCCCTTCAGCGTTTCCTGATCCGGATGCATACGTATCGATTCCGCCAAATAACGGTAGCTGCCTGCATCTTTGGTCACCATATCGCCAATACGCGGCAAAACATGGAATGAGTAGAAATCGTAGACTTTGCTGAGCGGTTTCAACATCGGTTTGGAAAACTCCAGCACCAGCAAACGGCCGCCGGGCTTCAGGACGCGGAACATGGAGCGCAGCGCTTTGTCTTTATCCGTCACGTTGCGTAAACCGAAAGAAATGGTGATGCAGTCAAAGTAGTCATCCGGGAAGGGCAGCGCCTCCGCGTTGGCCTGCACATAGTTGACGTTATCAATAATCCCCAGATTGCGGAGCTTTTCGCGTCCCACTTTCAGCATGGAAGCATTTATATCGGCCAGCACCACTTCCCCCGCTTCGCCGACCAGACGTGATAATTTAGCCGTCAAATCCCCCGTTCCGCCCGCCAGATCCAGCACGCGCTGGTCGCGCCGGACGCCGCTGCACTCAATGGTAAATCGTTTCCAGGCACGATGAATCCCGAAGGACATCAAATCGTTCATCAGGTCATATTTTCCCGCTACGGAGTGAAATACGCCCGCTACCATGGCCTCTTTATCGTTTTTATCGACAGTACGAAAACCAAAATGCGTGGTTTTCTCCGGATCGTTCGTCATGTTCTTCGCCCTACTTTTCCAAATCAGAATTGTGGTCAATCCCCTTTGCGCACTCTCGGCTAGACTCACCGCTCACATTGCGCTGTCGAGCGTTATGCGCAACACGAGCTTGGCGTGTCTGTGTGCGTTTCGCATCAACAATCGAAGAGGAACATCGAATTTTGAAACTACCCCTTAATGGGGAGAGTGTAACAGACCAGGCTTAAAAACCCATCGCTCTGATGCACTGAATAAAGTTGTAAAACGTGAACATACGCAACGCATCACAGCTGGTTCGATATTCCCACGTCTGCACTGGCAGGTTGTTCTCCGCTGGTCGGGATGTCAGTTTGCATTGCTTCAGGCTGCTGAGACAGCCGCCCGGTCTCGTCGTTAGCCTCAGCAGAGAGCACCGCTTGCTCTGCCACGTTGGGGTTTATGGTACGCTTAACCTCAACACCAAGGGAACGGAAACCTTCTACCTGGGCTATCAGATTGCCGCGCCCGGAAGCCAGTTTGTTCATAGCCTGCCGATAGCTAACCTGTGATTTATCCAGACATTGCCCCAACGCCGCCATGTCTTCCACGAAGAGACGCAGTTTATCGTACAGCCGAGAGGCACGATCGGCGATCTGCTGCGCATTGCAGCTTTGCTGTTCATAACGCCACAGATTGGTGATGGTTCGTAACGCGACGAGCAGCGTGGTAGGGCTTACCAACATGATGTTGTGTTGCAGGGCTTCGCTGATCAATTCAGGATTGCGGTCGATAGCAACCAGGAAGGCAGGCTCGACGGGGATAAACATCAGCACATAGTCCAACGAGCGCAGCCCCGGCAATTGCTGATAGTCCTTATTGCTCAGCAGGCGGATATGCCCGCGCACGGAGGCGATATGCTCGCTGAGTGCGCTGGCGCGTTCCCCGTCGTCTTCACTGTTAAAGTAGCGCTCATAGGCCACCAGCGACATCTTGGCATCAATCACCACATCTTTGCCCTGCGGGAGACGAACGATCACATCCGGCTGCATGCGTCCGTTTGAGCACGTCTGGATACTGACCTGCGTTTGGTATTCATGGCCTTCACGCAGGCCCGAAGCCTCAAGCACGCGTCCCAGCACCACTTCGCCCCAGTTCCCCTGGGTTTTATTATCGCCTTTCAAGGCTTTCGTCAGGTTGACCGCTTCTCGCGCCATTTGCACGTTGAGTTGCTGCAACTGGCGAATTTCATGCGCCAGCGTGTGGCGCTCACGCGCTTCACTGCAGAACCCCTCCTGGACCTGACGACGAAAACCGTCCAGTTGTTCCCGCAGCGGCGTCAGCAGTTTATCAAGGCTCTGTTGATTTTGTTCATCCACCCGGCGACCGCTGTGCTCAAAAATCCGGTTAGCCAGATTTTCAAACTGTGTCGTCAGGCGTTGCTCACTGTTGATTAACAAGCGCTGTTTTTCCTCAGCAGCGAGGCGCGTCTCTTCCAAACGGATGGTGACTTCACGCAGTTCCGCTTCCTGCGCACTGTTTGCTTCGCGCAGCGCGCGCAATTCCTGGTTGAGCTTGTTGCACTCCTCTTGCAACCGGGACATGACCAGCAGCTTTTCCTGATGGGCGGTGAGTTTACCGTGCATCAAACGCAGTTCCATATCATCCTGACGCAGGCGCTGTTCGTCCTTATCACGCGCAAGCTGAAGCTCACGTACCGCGCTTTGCGCCTGCTGTAACGCTTGTTCTTGTATACGTTGTTCCGTTTCTTGCCGGGCGCTGCGTTGCTGGTAACGCAGGCTGGCAACCAGCCATCCCACCAGCACGCCGACCGCCCCGCCGCCTACACAG
Source organism: Candidatus Symbiopectobacterium sp. (assembly GCF_020054415.1). Lineage (NCBI taxonomy): Bacteria > Pseudomonadati > Pseudomonadota > Gammaproteobacteria > Enterobacterales > Enterobacteriaceae > Symbiopectobacterium > Candidatus Symbiopectobacterium sp. Next base: position 13,740 of record NZ_JAHWCO010000678.1, read on the forward strand.
TAAAAGAGGGTGATATCCACGTCGCATTCCTTTCGTTATCGCCACTGTCCGTCAAGGTAAAGTGATACTGTATGTATGTCCATAAAGAATAACGCAGGCCAACGTAAAGCGGCATCGTTGTCGGCGGTGAAATGGTTAAAATGCGAGGCGTCTTGCGTTATGGCTTATGGTTATTGGCTGAATAAAAAAGGGCCGGATATCTGGCACTGGTGCAGGTGACAGAGCGCTATCAGCGCTACAGACGCCCTTTGGCATCGGCAATCGCCTGTGCGACCTGCTGCGGTGAAACACCGCCTTTGGCCGCGCGTTTTTCCAAACAGGATTGCAGCGACAGGATGGGATACACGTCATCGCCAATGGTGGCACTGAATTTCTGCAAATCCGCCAGAGGCAATGCTTCCAGCGGCTTACCCTGCCGAATAGCTTCCACCACGGCCTCACCGACAATGTGGTGCGCTTCGCGGAACGGAACGCCTTTTGCCACCAGATAGTCTGCCAGTTCGGTCGCATTGGCGTAACCCTGCTGCGCCGCTTCCTGGCAGCGCGGACGACGGACCTGAATGCCTTCCAACACCAGTGCCGCCATCATCAGACAGTCATGCCAAGTATCGAGCGCGTCGAACAGCCCTTCTTTGTCTTCCTGCATATCCTTGTTGTACCCCAGCGGCAAGCCTTTGAGCGTCATCATCATGCCGGTCAGCGCGCCTTGCACTCGACCCGATTTACCGCGGATCAGCTCCAGCGCATCCGGGTTTTTCTTTTGCGGCATCAGGGATGAGCCGGAGGTCACATGATCGGAAAGCTCAACAAATCCGGATTCACCGCTGTTGAAGAAGATCAGATCCTCGGCAAAGCGTGACAGGTGCACCATGCCTGTCGAGGCATTAGAGAGCAGTTCCAGCACGTGATCGCGGTCTGACACCGTGTCCAGACTGTTACGCGTGGCAGACGCAAAACCCAGCCAGCCTGCCAGTTGCTCACGATCGATAGGATAGGCCGTCCCGGCCAACGCGCCGCAGCCCAATGGGCTGACATCAAGGCGTTTTAACGTATCTTCCAGGCGGCTTTCATCGCGTGCCAGCATTTCATGGTAAGCCAGACACCAATGGGCAAAGGTCACCGGTTGAGCGCGCTGCAAATGGGTGTAACCCGGCATCACCGCATCCTGATTCGCCTCAGCGGTAGCCACCAACGCGGAACGCAGCTGGCGCACGGCCAGTCGCAGTTCGCTGATTTGCGCTTTACACCAAAGTTTAAGATCGGTGGCTACCTGATCGTTACGGCTGCGGCCAGTGTGGAGTTTTTTACCCAAATCACCCACTTTATCGATCAGTTTCTGCTCTACCCAGCTATGAATGTCTTCGGCGTCGCTTTGCAGAATCTGTTCCGTATCAGCTTGCACCTCGGCCAGCAGCGCATTCAGCGCCTGCTCTAACTGCTCCTGTTCCTGTTCGCTGAGAACATTGACCGTCACCAGCGCTTTTGACCAGCCGATAGAGCCGACGATATCTTGCTCCGCCAGACGGTAATCAAACCGCAGCGAATCATTAAATTGTTTGAACCGCTGATCTGCCGCCTGACTGAAACGACCGCCCCACAACGCCATAACCGATACTCCCAAAATGTGCTTCAATGTCTTGTAACCATGCGGGCGGACCCGCATGCTCGCTTCCGTTGCCTTTCAGCCAACGGAAATGCCTTACAGATTAACAGATTTACGCCAGAATCCGTGTGCCAATCGGCGTGCCGTTAAACAGCGCGTGCAGTTGATCGGCATGACGCCAACTGGCGATATCTACCGGGCGACCCAGCGCGCGAGCCGCATCCAGCGCCGCGTTGACTTTAACGATCATGCCATCGGTAATAATCCCCTGCGCAATCAACTGCTCTGCTTTCTGCGCGGTCATTTCCGCAATACGTTGCCCCTTACCATCGAGGATACCGCTCACGTCCGACAACAGGATTAAATCGGCACCCAGCATCTCCGCGAGCGCGGTTGCGGCCTGATCGGCGTTAACGTTCATCAAATCGCCTTGTTCGGTAATGCCGATAGAGCTGACGATTGGCAGATACCCGGCGCTCAGCAGCGCATTGTGCAGATCGGCAGAACCCGCCTGTGCTTTACCCACGTAACCCAAGGATTCATCCAACTGCGTTACCGTGGTCATGCCGCCATCCGCCAGACACAAACCCACCGCGTTGATGGCGTGTTTCTTCGCCCAAGTCAGCAGCGTTTTATTGGCCGAACCCGCCAGCGCACCGGTGATGATGTCGATCTGATCCGCTGGTGTCACGCGCAGCCCATTTTTCTTCACTACGGGTAGAGCCAGTTTTTTCATCAGTTCATCCACCAGGCAGCCGCCGCCGTGCACAATGACCAGCGGGCGCTGGTATTGCTCACGATAGGCAACCAGCGCCGTAAACAGACGCTCCAGCGCTTCTTCGCTGTCCAGTAACACACTGCCCAGTTTGATAATTAACGGATTCATCGCTTTCGTGCCTCAGGATTATGTCAGAGCAAAGATTGGGTTTCAGGGAAACCAAAACGAATATTCAGGCACTGTACAGCTTGCGCCGCAGCTCCTTTAAGCAGGTTGTCTTCCGTGGCGACCACAATCAGGTGCTCATCCTGTACGGAGAAACCGATATCACAAAACGGCAAGCCAATAACTGATTTTAGCGCCGGAACCCCTTTATCGTAGAGGCGCACCAGCGGTTTGTCGTGATAGGCATTGTGGTAAGCTTCCGCCACATCCTGCGCGCTGACCCCCGGCTTCAGGCGACAGGTAATGGTCGCCAGAATCCCGCGCACGAAATTCCCCAGATGCGGCGTGAAGATAACCGGAATGCCCACGTGGGTCGCAATTTCGGGTTGATGGCGGTGATTGAACACGCCATAAGGTTGCAAGCTCACCTCGCAGAAGCTGCTGGTGAGCGACGCTTTACGTCCGGCTCCGCTCACACCGCTGACCGCATTGATAACCGGCCACTGGTCGGTGTTGAGCAGTTGTGCATCCACCAGCGGTTTCAGTGCCAGCTGTGACGCCGTCGGGTAACAACCGGGGACGGCAATCAGCTGCGCTTGCTTGACGCGCTCCGCCTGAAACTCGGCCAGGCCATACACCGCCTGCGCCAGCCAGTCAGCGTGTTGATGCTCGAAACAGTAGTAGCGGCGATAAAATTCAGCATCCTGCACGCGAAACGCACCGGAGAGATCGAACACCACGCAGCCTGCTGCCAGAAACACCGGCGCAAGATCGTGACTCACTTTGTGGTCGGTCGCCAGAAACACCACATCGATGCCTTTGGCGGCTTCGGCGGCATCCGTCAGCGCCTGTACCGGCAAATCGATGATGCCTTTCAGTTGAGGGTGCAGATCAGAAATGCGTTTGCACGCATCAACGCTCTGCGCGGATACCGCAAGTGCGGTAAGGTTCATCTGAGGGTGACGATTCAGATAGAGTGCAAGTTCAGCGCCAGTATAACCGCTTGCGCCAACAATCAACGTATTCAGCATGGGATCTGCATACCTTCCACTAAAATAATGTAAACAGTGCATCGTTAAAAACAATGTCGTTAAAACAGGGTATCTACAAAACTCCAAACCCGCTAACGGTATTCGACCGGTGCAAGTGTAGACTATCAGGTAATGTCTCATCCAAGGGTTAGAAACAGTTTCCTTTCGCTAAGCGTTATTGTATTTTTATTCAAAATAAATGCATGAATATTGATGCTATCCTAACATAAGGCTGTCAACAGTGAAGATGAATTTACCCCCATTTATTGAGCTGTATCGGGCGTTGATCGCGACGCCTTCTATCAGCGCTACCGATCAGGCGCTCGATCAGAGCAATGAAGCATTAATCAATCTGCTCGCCGGATGGTTTGCCTATTTGGGCTTTCACGTTGAGGTACAGCCAGTGCCCGGTACGCGGCATAGATTCAATCTGCTGGCGCGCATCGGCCAAGGCCAAGGGGGCTTGCTGCTGGCCGGGCATACCGATACGGTGCCGTTTGATGATGGCCGCTGGACGCGCGATCCCTTTACCCTGACAGAACACGATAACAAGCTTTACGGGCTGGGCACTGCGGATATGAAAGGTTTCTTCGCCTTTATTCTGGATGCGCTGCGCGACATCGATCCGGCAACGCTGACCAAACCGATTTACGTGCTGGCCACCGCCGATGAAGAGACCACCATGGCGGGCGCCAAATATTTCTCTGAATCTACGCAGATACGCCCGGACTGCGCCATCATTGGCGAACCAACATCGTTGAAACCGATTCGTGCCCACAAAGGCCATATGTCAAACGCAGTGCGGATTCAGGGGCAATCCGGCCATTCAAGCGATCCTTCGCGCGGCGTAAACGCTATCGAACTGATGCACGATGTCATCTCCCACTTGATGGTGTTGCGCAATACGCTGCAAACCCGTTATCACAACGCGGCGTTCCATATCCCCTATCCAACCATGAATTTCGGCCATATTCACGGTGGCGACGCGGCCAACCGCATCTGTGCCTGCTGTGAATTGCATATGGATATCCGCCCACTTCCAGGATTAACGCGGAACGATTTAAACGGTCTGGTGACGGAAGCGCTGGCGCCAGTAAGCGAGCGTTGGCCGGGACGCGTGAGCGTCAGCGAGCTGCATCCGCCGATCCCCGGCTATGAATGCCCAGTGGATCACGCCTTGGTAGGGGTGATTGAGAAATTACTGGGCGTGCCCACGGATGTGGTGAACTACTGCACCGAAGCGACGTTTATCCAGACGCTGTGCCCGACGCTGGTGCTCGGCCCCGGTTCGATCGAACAAGCCCACCAGCCGGATGAATATATCGACACCGCATTTATCGCCCCAACGCATAAGTTGATCACCCTGATGGTGCAACATTTCTGCCGGTAAACGTGAAAGGAGGGGGCGTAATAAGCGCCCCTAATCCGCGCACGGATGTAATTAAATTTCAACAATTGCCAATCCCACATGAAAGCAGGTACAACAACAGGGGGGGGTAAAACTGGCAGGGTGATAAAACAACCAATCGTCAATTGACGAATCCCGCCGTGCGTGGCCAGATGAAGGTAGCGTTTTGCGTCTTTCTATGAAACAAACTTACAAAAAATAGAGATGGGTCAGGGTAAATATGAACGAACAATATTCCGCGATGCGAAGTAATGTGAGTATGCTGGGTAAACTTCTTGGTGACACCATCAAGGATGCATTAGGAGAGAGTATTCTTGATAAGGTCGAGACGATCCGTAAGCTGTCAAAATCGTCCCGCGCAGGCAATGAAAAGCGCCGTCAGGAGCTGTTGAACACGCTGCAAAATCTCTCCAATGAGGAGTTGCTCCCAGTCGCGCGCGCCTTCAGCCAGTTCCTTAATCTGACCAACACCGCAGAGCAATATCACTCAATTTCGCCACACGGCGAAGCGGCCAGCAACCCGGAAATTTTATCTCAGGCGTTCGATCGTCTGAAAGGGCTTTGTTGACTCGATTTTTAAACTGATTAAATTGTCGCTGCATTGTCCAGACTATTCGCTGCTCAGCAAGCGAGCAAAGACAGTGAACATCAGCATAAAAACGCCAACCCGTGGTGAAATCTCACATCTGGTCATTG
>NZ_JAHWCO010000003.1:0-8698 GCF_020054415.1 Candidatus Symbiopectobacterium sp.
AATGTGCTGCGGGCGTACGCCGATGGCCACTTTACTCGATGGAAAACGGATCTGGGCAGAAAAGAATCTGAACCAGATGTAATCTGACAGACGCCTGTATAAATAATCGGTAACTGTCAGATCAGGTCTGAGCTAGTACAGCGATGTAGCGCAGATTTTTAATACGAATATTGCTCTCTTCCATCACTTCACGGGCGACTGCCTGTTCGAGCGTTTCTCCCACTTCCACGAAACCTGCCAGCGCGGTATACATATTGCCGCGGTGACGTTGGTGCTGCGCCAGCAAGATCTCTTCGCCACGCCGGATCGCCACGATCACACACGGGGCGATTTGTGGGTAATACCGCTCTTTACACTGCTGACACAAGCACGCCAGCTCCGTTTTGCTGTGCACCATTTTCTTCCCGCAATAGCCGCAAAACTGGAGCGAACGATAAAACTCGACCAGTTGTACACCGCGTCCTGCCAGTTGAAACAGCGCCACGTCTTCATCCAGCAGTTGGCGTACAGAATCCATCTGCGACGTTTTCTGGTGACTGACCAGCCACACGCACTCCCCCTGCCACTCCCCTATCTGGCGTCCAACAATGCCTTCCAATCCGCACTGCGCCGCCGTGCCATACGGGAGCTTCCCTTCGGGTAGCCACACTTGACTATCATGGCTGACCACCCACCACCCACCACCCACCACCCATGCTCATCACCTTTTAATGTTTGTTCCATATCTTTTCTATTGCTCCACAGACACTCCACTGGCATTTTAACTGTCAGGGATATGGCAGAATTCCATTGTCACCGATTGTTCTTTCTTATCAATGCACGGAGTCAACAATGTTAAACCAATTACAAAGTCTGACTGAGTACGTTGGTGGCAATAATGCGTTAATAGACCAATGGCTACAAGCGCGCAAGCAACTTCTGATTGCCTATTACCATCTGGTCGGCATTAAGCCAAACAAAGATAAACACACCTCGCTCGATGAGCAGGCGCTGGATGATTTTTTCCACAACCTTGTGGACTATCTTTCCGCCTGCCATTTCCATGTCTATGAGCGCATCTTGCAAGAGGCAGTTGCACTGAGCGATCAAAAGCTGGCGCAAACGCACCGTCTGGCGCTGGCGTTACAGGCCAACACGCAATTCATTATGGATTTCTACGACAGCAGTCTGGCGACCGCCATCGATCACGACAACTGCATTGAGTTTCAGTAGGCGCTGTCAAGCGTCGGCGAAGCCATGGCGGAACGCTTTGCTCTGGAAGATCGATTGATTCACCTGGTCATTGATAAAGAATAACAGCATCGCCCCACCTTACATTTTGACAGTATCTCTCAGACGTCCTAAAGTGTTAGCGTTTTATTAACCTCATGGTAATGGGGTTATTGCTTGGTAAACAGCCGCTGTGCTGAATATCGGGCGTATCTTGTCGGAGTGCCTAGCGTGTTTATGTCCTACATAAACCGCAGGCTGAGACCGTTTATTCGGGATCCGCGGAACCTGATCAGGTTAAAACCTGCGAAGGGAACAAGAGTAATCCATTCTGTTTTGTCACCGTTATCAACGCCATGTTGTTACCGGCATAGCGCGTAAAATCGGGGCCAAGACAACCATAATTACTCCCTGCGAGCTCCAGACAAGCATTTTTCCTTAACCATAATCAGGAACATGCTATGTCTCAATCACCCGCTACAACGCCAAAAACCCCGTCTGGCCGTCCCGAAAAGCGCGAATCCTCCAAGGCGTTTATTCATAACTTGCGCGGCACCACCTTCCCTAACTCCACGCGTATCTACCTTACTGGGTCGCGCAGTGATATCCGTGTACCGATGCGGGAAATCTCCCTTAGCCCAACGCTGTTAGGTGGCGACAAAGACAATCCTCGCTATGAACCTAACGAAGCCGTGCCGGTGTATGACACGGCAGGGCCGTATGGCGATCCCGACGCACGTCCGGACGTGCGTACCGGGCTGGTCAAACTGCGTGCCGATTGGATTGCTGAACGTAACGACACCGAGCCACTTTCTGGCGTCAGTTCCCGTTTTACCCAGCAGCGATTGGCGGATGCAGGGTTAGATCACCTGCGCTTTGAACAGTTACCGCAGCCCAAACGTGCCCAGTCAGGCAAGTGCGTCACGCTGTTGCACTATGCGCACCAAGGGATCATAACGCCGGAAATGGAGTTTATCGCCATCCGCGAGAACATGGGACGTGAGCGTATTCGCAGCGAAGTGTTGCGCCACCACCACCCGGGACAAAGCTTTGGCGCGATCCTGCCGGACAACATCACCCCGGAATTTGTGCGCCAGGAAGTCGCCGCAGGCCGTGCCATCATCCCGTCCAACATCAATCACCCCGAATCTGAACCGATGATTATCGGGCGCAATTTTCTGGTCAAGGTGAACGCTAACATCGGCAACTCGGCGGTCACCTCGTCTATCGAGGAAGAGGTGGAAAAACTGGTCTGGTCCACGCTGTGGGGGGCCGATACCGTGATGGATCTCTCCACCGGACGCTATATTCACGAAACCCGCGAGTGGATACTGCGCAACAGCCCAGTACCAATTGGCACCGTTCCTATTTATCAGGCACTAGAGAAGGTCAATGGTGTGGCGGAAAACCTCACGTGGGAAATGTTCCGCGATACGCTGCTTGAGCAAGCAGAGCAAGGTGTTGATTACTTCACCATTCACGCGGGGGTGCTGCTGCGCTATGTGCCGATGACCGCACAGCGCCTGACCGGCATCGTATCGCGCGGCGGCTCCATCATGGCGAAGTGGTGCCTGTCGCACCATCAGGAGAACTTTCTTTACGTCCACTTCCGTGAAATCTGCGAGATTTGTGCAACCTACGATGTTGCCCTGTCGCTGGGCGATGGCTTGCGTCCCGGCTCCATTCAGGATGCCAACGATCAGGCACAGTTTTCCGAGCTGCATACCTTGGGTGAGTTGACCAACATCGCCTGGGAGTATGACGTGCAAGTGATGATTGAGGGGCCGGGGCATGTGCCGATGCAGATGATTCGCCGCAACATGACCGAAGAGTTGGAGCGATGCCACGAAGCGCCGTTCTATACATTGGGGCCGCTGACCACCGATATCGCACCCGGCTATGACCACTTCACTTCCGGTATCGGGGCCGCGATGATTGGCTGGTTCGGTTGCGCCATGCTCTGCTACGTTACACCGAAAGAACACCTTGGGCTGCCCAACAAAGAGGATGTGAAGCAGGGGCTTATCACCTACAAGATCGCCGCACATGCAGCCGATCTGGCGAAAGGACATCCCGGTGCGCAGATCCGCGATAACGCCATGTCCAAAGCACGCTTTGAGTTTCGTTGGGAAGACCAGTTCAATCTGGCGCTCGACCCGACAACCGCACACGCCTATCACGATGAAACCCTTCCGCAAGAATCCGGCAAAGTGGCACACTTCTGTTCCATGTGCGGCCCCAAATTCTGCTCGATGAAAATTTCGCAGGAAGTGATTGAATACGCTGCGAAAAATCCCACCCCAGCTGTGGAAGCGCAGCCGATAGAAGTCGGTCCAGTTCCGAGCGCGCGGCAGCGAGCTCTACCACAGTGCCACGACGCTGCTCGGGGAGGAAGCAAAATGAATCTGGCATTTCCCGCGACCGCCCCCCTGCTCGGACTTTATCCTGTAGTGGACAGTGTAACCTGGATCGAGCGCCTGCTCGGTGCTGGCGTAAAAACCATCCAGTTACGCATTAAGGACAACACTGCAGAACAAGCTGAGACCGCCATCATGCAGGCCATCGCGCTCGGGAAGGATTATCAGGCACGCTTGTTTATTAACGATTTTTGGCAACTGGCTGTCAAACATCGGGCATACGGCGTGCATCTGGGCCAAGAGGATCTGGATAGCGCCGATCTGGAGGCAATCCGCAATGCGGGGCTACGTTTGGGAATTTCAACCCACGACGACGTGGAACTGGCTCGCGCCGTAGCGCTCAAACCGTCTTATATCGCCCTCGGGCATATCTTCCCGACACAAACCAAAGAGATGCCCTCCGCTCCGCAGGGCGTGAGCGAATTGAAGCGTCACATTGACGTGCTACAAGGATGTTTCCCTACCGTGGCCATCGGCGGCATCAGTATTGACCGCGTACCGAACGTGCTGGCTACCGGCGTCGGCAGTATTGCAGTGGTCAGCGCAATCACGCAGGCCGCCGACTGGCGCCAGGCCACTGCCACCCTGCTTGGCCTGATTGAAAATCAGGAGGGTCATGATGCTTAACGATCCGGCACTGAGCGATCAAGAGTTCTTACGCTACAGCCGTCAATTGCTGCTGGAAGATATCGGCCCGGAAGGACAAGAAAGGCTAAAAAAATCCCGTGTGCTGCTGGTCGGCATGGGCGGGCTAGGCGCGCCCGCCGCGCTCTATCTCGCTGCCGCTGGAGTCGGCAGCTTGACGATCGCAGATGACGACCAACTGCATATTTCCAATCTACAACGGCAAATCCTCTATCGCACGCAGGATATTTCTCGCCCCAAAGCCACGCTCGCCAAACAGCAGCTCTTGGCACTCACCCCGTTAACAGAGGTGGTAACGCTCACTGAGCGTCTCGCAGGAACGGCCTTACACCACGCGGTTCAACAGGCCGATCTGGTGCTGGATTGCAGTGACAACATGACCACGCGCCATGCGGTGAACGCCGCTTGCGTTCAGCAGCAAACGCCGCTGGTCAGCGGCAGTGCGGTTGGTTTTAGCGGACAGTTGCTGGTGCTAACGCCCCCCTATCCACACTGCTGTTACGCCTGTCTCTATCCAGAAGCGACAGAACCGCAGCGTAACTGCCGCACCGCCGGTGTGCTCGGCCCAGTGGTCGGGGTCATCGGCACGCTTCAGGCGCTGGAAGCCATCAAGCTACTGGCGGGGTTGCCTTCCGCACTCAGCGGCAAGCTGTGCCTGTTTGATGGCAAGCAACAAAGCTGGCAAACCTTTCAGTTAAGCCGCTCGGCGTGCTGCCCAGTCTGTAAGGGTATCGCGGCATGAACATCACGCTGAACGACACCCCTATGGCGTGCGATGATGGCATTACGGTGGAAACCCTGCTGACGGTGTTGGATCGCTTGCAGCCCGGTACGGCGCTGGCGATAAACCAGACCATTGTTCCGCGTGACGAATGGGCGACACGACCCGTTTGCTCAGGCGACGATATTCTTATTTTTCAGGCTATCGCAGGGGGTTGATATGTTGCAGATTGCCGATACTCGCTTTTCTTCCCGGTTATTAACCGGAACAGGTAAATTCGCTACCGCCGAACTGATGCACGCAGCGTTGCAGGCTTCGGGTTCTCAGTTAGTCACGCTGGCCATGAAACGTGTTGACCTGAAAACCGGTAATGACGCCATCTTCGCACCGCTCAAGCAGCTTGGCGTGAAGCTCCTGCCCAATACTCAAGGGCAAAAACCGCAGATGAGGCTGTGTTCGCCGCACGGCTGGCGCGCGAAGCGCTGGGCACGCACTGGCTGAAACTGGAAATTCACCCCGATGCCAAATACCTGTTGCCCGACCCGATTGAAACCCTGCGCGCCGCTGAGCGCCTGGTCAAAGAGGGATTTGTGGTACTGCCTTACTGCGGCGCGGACCCGGTGCTGTGCAAACGACTGGAAGAGGCCGGTTGCGCCGCCGTGATGCCGTTGTGTGCACCTATCTGCTCCAATCAGGGACTGCAAACCAGCGATTTCCTTCGCACCATTATTGAGCAGGCCACAGTACCCTTCGTGGTTGACGCAGGTATTGGTGCCCCCAGCCACGCCACCGAGGCGCTGGAGATGGGGGCCGATGCGGTGCTGGTTAACACGGCCATTGCCGTGGCGTGCGACCCGGTGCAGATGGCTCACGCCTTTCGTTTAGCAGTAAACGCGGGCGAACGGGCACGCCACGCCGGATTATGCCAACGCCAGCATGTGGAGAGCGCCACCAGCCCGCTGACCGGCTTTCTTCATCAGATAACGTCGGAGGCGCAATCATGACGCGCGCTTTTCGTACTCGCTGGGAACAGCTCGATTGGGATGCCATCACTCTCGATATCAATAGCAAAACCGCACACGATGTGGAACGTGCTCTCACCGCAACCACGCTCTCTCGTGACGATATGATGGCACTGCTTTCCCCGGTAGCGCGGCACTATTTGGAACCGCTGGCTGCACGGGCTCAGCAGCTTACCCGGCAACGCTTCGGTAATACCGTGGGCTTTTATGTTCCGCTCTACCTGTCAAACCTGTGCGCCAATGACTGCACCTACTGTGGTTTCTCCATGAGCAACCACATCAAGAGCAACACCTTGAGAAATCCTGCGCGAGATTTCCGCCATCAAAGCGCTGGTGTTTGACAACCTGCTGCTGGTCACGGGGGAACATCAACGTAAAGTTGGCATGGATTATTTTCGCGACATGTTGCCACTGATTCAGCCACACTTCAGCGCACTAATGATGGAAGTGCAACCGATGGCGCAAGAGGATTACGCCGAGCTGAAAGGGCTGGGGCTGGACGGCGTGATGGTCTATCAGGAAACCTACCATCCGGTGACCTATCAGCAACATCACCTGCGCTGCAACAAGCAGGATTTTCATTGGCGCCTAGACACACCGTATCGTTTGGGCAGCGCCGAGATCGACAAGATCGGGTTCGGCGCGTTAATTGGCTTATCGCACAGTTGGCGCACCGACTGCTATATGGTGGCGGAACACTTGCTGTATTTGCAGCAAACCTACTGGCAGAGCCGTTACTCCATCTCGTTTCCGCGCCTGCGGCCCTGTGCGGGCGGCATCACACCCGCGTCGATCATGGACGAAGCGCAATTACTGCAAGTGATTTGCGCGTTCCGCCTGCTGGCGCCCGACGTAGAATTGTCGTTATCTACCCGAGAATCCCCCTATTTTCGCGATTACGTGGTGCCTATTGCCATCAACAGCATTAGTGCATTTTCCAAAACGCAGCCGGGAGGCTATGCAGACAATCGTTCCGAATTGGAGCAATTTCCCCCCCATGATAATCGCCGCCCGGAAGCCGTCGCACAGGCCGGCCTGCAACCGGTATGGAAAGACTGGGATGGATATTTGGGAAGGTAGTCGCGTCATCAACATAACGCTGGATAAAGGGGCGAATAATGCCACTATTCGGCGATAAAACGGCCAAACCATGCACCCTCTGTTTATCTTTCGCTACGTAACGTGATGATGTTGAATACCTTGATGCGTCGACCAAAAACGAATTGTTCCATTCGGTTTTGCCCTCGCTGCCGATACAGGGTGGCGCTGTCGCCCTGTATCGGCCCTTCTTCGACATACACCTAGGGTCTCTCATCGTATCTTCATGCAGCAGGTGTTCTGCATGCTCGCCAATCACGCGTAGCATCTGCTGCATCTCATCGGTTAACGGCAGACCGTAGTGCACGCGCATACAGTTGCGGTATTTGCCGGGCGCAGAGAACAACGAGCCAGAGGCTATCTGAATACCGGACTGACGTAACAAGCTATTCAGCCGCAACGTATCGAAGGTTTCAGGAAACTCAATACACATCAGAAATCCGCCTTGCGGTCGGCTAACACAGATTCCGCAGGGGAAATAGCGCCGCACCCAGCAGGTGAACGCATCGAGATTGCTTTTATAATAGGTACGCATCCGACGCACGTGGGGCTGATAGTGGCCCTGACGAATAAACTCTGCCACGGCTAACTGGGTATGGGTAACGGAATAGCCCGTGCTGGTGTATTTGGTGTGTAGCACGCGCTCCAGATAGCGTCCGGGGGCAATCCAACCCATACGCAGCCCAGGAGCCAAACTCTTGGAAAATGAACTGCACAGCAGCACTCTGCCATCGTTATCAAAGGATTTGATGGTGCGCGGTCGCGGATATTCATACGCCAACTCGCCGTAAGCGTCATCTTCAATGATGGCAATATCAAACTGCTGTGCCAGCACGATCAGCGCCTTCTTGCGTGCATCCGGCATATAAAAACCGAGCGGGTTATTGCAACTTGGCACAAGCATCACCGCTTTTATCGGCCACTGCTCCAGCGCCAGTTGCAAGGCTTCCAGGCTGATGCCCGTCACAGCATCGGTGGGGATTTCCACCACTTTTATTCCCAACCCACGCAGCGTTTGCAGCGTACCGGGAAAGGTGGGTGACTCCACCGCCACAATATCCCCTTCCCGACACAGGGAACGCAATGCGGTGAACAACGCCTCCTAGCAGCCAGTGGTGATCACGATATCTTCTGCCGCCAGTTGGAAATCACTGTCCAGCGCCAATCGGGCAATTTGCTCGCGCAGTTCCGGCGCGCCATACATATTGCCGTAATTCAATACCCGCAGGTCCTGCCGCTGACAAAAGCGCGTCAGGGATTTCCATAAAGGTTTAATCGAGGACTGGCTGACATCCGGCCCGCCGCCACCCAAGTTGTACAGGTTACGTTCCGGATTGGTGCTGAACAGCTCTCGCACCGAGTCCCATTGGCTGATTTCTACCGGGCGCTGCACAGGACGGGTTAAGCCCGGCACCGGCGGATGTGCTTTGCGCGGCGCGACATAATAGCGGCTTTGTTGAATAAATAGAACTTTTGGGTAATCATCGGAGCAGATCACCACAGTTGTTTCAAAATCAGGTCTCCATGGCAAAACAAAATTTTAAAATCACCAACTGGCCCTCTTATAACAAGGCCCTCAAGCAGCG
>NZ_JAHWCO010000144.1:0-2456 GCF_020054415.1 Candidatus Symbiopectobacterium sp.
AGCCCTGTAGCCATCCGTGTTTGCATGACTGACGACGGTAACGCTGATGGCCACTTTTGCCATAACCGTGTTTTTTCACAGGAGATGTCTGTTCACAAAACGGGCATCTTACATCAACTTTAGCCACTGTATTCCACATCCCAAACCGGACATTTCACACTGAAATCAACATATTGAATACACGACCCTACGGCGGCTATGCCAAGCATCTAGTGGTACGTGAAGAGTTTGAGCTGCGCGTACCGGATACCCTGACGCTGGCGCATGTCGCGCCGCTGCTGTGCGCGGGTATTACCACCTATTCTCCGCTGCGTACCTGGAATGTCGGCCCCGGCAGCCGGGTCGGTGTCATTGGACTGGGTGGTTTAGGCAATATGGCCGTCAAGCTGGCAGCAGGTCTTGGCGCAGATGTTACGGTAATGAGCAGCACCAACAGCAAAGAAGCCGATGCGTTATCGCTCGGGGCCGACCGCTTGCTGGTTTCCAGCGACAGCGCCGCCATGGCGGCCGCACAATCTCATTTTGATCTGATTATCGATACCGTTCCGGTCAAGCAGGACGTTAACCCCTACATGCCGCTGTTGAAAGTCGACGGCACGCTGGTGTTGGTGGGGCAAGTTGGCCCGCTGGCAGAACCGACCACAGTGCCTTTGATCCTCGGACGTCGACGTATCGCCGGATCGCTGATCGGCGGCATCCGTGAAACGCAGGAGATGCTTGATTTCTGTGCGAAAAAATAGATCCTGCCCGACTGTGAAATGATTCGTATGGACCATATCAACGAGGCATTCGATCGTATGGAACGCGCCGATGTGCGTTAGCGTTTTGTCATCGATATGGCCTCATTGCCTGCGCCCAGCGCACAGTAATCCTTTGATATACGCGCCGCCGCACAACTCCGGTGGCGCAAACCGTAAGGCCACATGCTGAAAGAAAACTTCAACGATCTGCTGTCATTTTTGGCGGTTGCCAGAGAGCGCAGATTTACCAAAGCTGCCGCTCACCTTGGGGTATCGCAATCCGCGCTGAGCCATTCGGTACGCAGTCTGGAAGAGCGTCTGAAACTGCGACTGCTCACCCGCACCACGCGCAGCGTCGCGCCGACCGAGGTGGGTGAGCAACTTGCAAGCCGTCTTGAACCCCATCTGGCCGATATTGAAAACGAACTCATTGCCCTGCGCGACACGCGTACGCGTCCGGCAGGAAATATTCGTATCACCGCCGGTGAACATGCCTCCGATTATGTGCTGTGGCCCATATTGAAACCGTTCCTCGCCACTTATCCGGATAGGCTTTGTTGAATAAATAGATATTATGCTGCGTAGCCATAAAGGCTGCGGATTCCCTTGACGTAAAATCAGTATGTTAAATCCAGAGCGTGGCAATGCATCCCTGAGCGATCAGCATTTTAATCCAGAACAGGCGTGTCATAACAGCATTGCTCCCTATTATTCAACAAAGCCATCCGGATATCAATATTGAAATTACGGTGGATAACGCACTCACCGATATTGTCAGCGAGCGCTTCGATGCAGGCATTCGTCTGGGCGAACAGGTAGCGAAAGACATGGTGGCAGTACGTATCAGCCCAGAGATGCGCATGGCCGTAGTCGGCTCGCCCGACTACCTTGAGCGCAACGGTGTGCCCTCATCCCCTCAAGCGTTGCAGCAACACCGTTGCATTAATATGCGCTTGCCTACGCTGGGTGGATTGTATGCCTAGGAGTTTGCGCATACCGGTCGAGAAATGCGAGTGCGCGTGAATGGACAGTTAACATTCAACAGGTTGCGCCAGCGCATTGAAGCCGCACGCCACGGTTTCGGCTTAGCTTACGTGCGGGAAGATACCGTTTGCCAGGAACTTGAAGCCGGTACCCTGACGCGGGTGCTGGAGGAATGGTGCGCACCATTTTCCGGCTACTACCTTTATTATCCGACACGCAAACAGCATCCCACAGCATTTGCCCTGTTTATAGATGCGATACGCTATCAGGATAAATGACCTACGGGGAAGCGCGCAGCACAAACATTCAGCACTCAGTAAAAAAGCGGTAATAAAGCACTTGCCATCATGGGAGGACAACGCCATAATAGCGCGCACTCCTCCAGCAGGAGTGTCAAAAAATGTATCTAATCAACTAATTGATTGATACTACATACAGTACGACCATAGCTCAGTTGGTTAGAGCACCACCTTGACATGGTGGTGGTCGGTGGTTCGAGTCCACTTGGTCGTACCAATTCATATTTTATAGAAGTATACTAATGTGTACTAGCTCAGACCTGATCTGACAGTTACCGATTATTTATACCGGTGTCTGTCAGATTACATCTGGTTCAGATTCTTTTCTGCCCAGATCCGTTTTCCATCGAGTAAAGTGGCCATCGGCGTACGCCCGCAGCACGTTTTTCCCTGATGAGTTCGCTCATTATTGTAATGCCACAACCAGTTGTCC
>NZ_JAHWCO010000323.1:0-2668 GCF_020054415.1 Candidatus Symbiopectobacterium sp.
GAGTTCTTCGGCGAGATTGAGCAGGCCGGCTTTGTGTTTGATAATGGGATTGTTAGTATGAAGCATGAGAGTTACCTCGCGTTTTGTTTAAGGATCAGACACCCATATCAAAACCGGTAACTCTCAACCTTTCAAGGTCCAGTGTTAGATCTAGTCGCGACTAATACAGGTTATTGCCGGGAAGAAGTGAAACGCAGCACGGAAATTTTCCGTGGACAGATTGTGGATGTCACGGCAACGCTCTACACCGTGCAATTGGCGGGCACCAGTGACAAATTGGATGCGTTTCTGAGGCGCGGTGCGTGACGTGGCTGAGATTGTCGAGGTGGCGCGTCGGGTATTGTCGGCGTATCACGCGGCGATAAGATTATGCGCTAATTTTCCTTCCGCTGATCTATGATAAAGAGGTTCACTGTGTCGGTGAACCTTGGGGTTGCTTGCAAACCTACCTAAAACGGTCATTCCCGCGCAGGCGGGAATGTCATACAGGCTAAACGCGTTCATTCTGCCCGAGGCCCTCGGCCTACGCCGAGGACGACGAAGAGGTTGGTAGGCTTTTTCAGCAGTCTGAGGGCTCACTGTGTCGGTGAGCTTTTTATTTTTCTCTCTATAACCCTGAACAACAATAAAGCGGTTGCTGATTGCCAGCTTCTGCGGTTAGATCTATACGATATCCATGCTTAAAATATGGACATCCTTGTTTTTTATTTTCCAGCTTATTTAAAGGGGCTAACGTGAAACTGGATGAAATCGCGCGCCTTGCGGGCGTTTCACGCACTACTGCCAGCTACGTTATCAATGGCAAGGCCAAACAATACCGCGTCAGTGATAAAACGGTAGAAAAAGTGATGTCGGTGGTGCGTGAGCATAATTATCATCCCAATGCGGTGGCTGCTGGATTACGCGCTGGGCGTACTCGTTCTATCGGGCTGGTGATTCCGGATCTGGAAAACACCAGCTATAGCAAAATTGCCAATTATCTGGAGCGTCAGGCGCGTCAGCGCGGTTATCAATTGCTGATTGCCTGCTCTGAAGATCAGCCGGATAACGAGATGCGCTGCATTGAGCATCTGATGCAGCGTCAGGTTGATGCCATTATCGTGTCGACAGCGTTGCCTCCGGAGCATCCGTTCTATCAGCGTTGGGCTGGAGACAGCTTGCCTATTATCGCGCTGGATCGCGCGTTGGATCGCGAACACTTCACAAGTGTAGTGGGTGCCGATTGTGAGGATGCGGAAATGCTGGCGCAGGAACTGCGCAAGATTCCAGCGGAGTCAGTGCTCTACCTCGGGGCGTTGCCGGAACTTTCGGTGAGTTTCCTGCGCGAACAAGGGTTTCGTATGGCGTGGGCAGAGGATCCGCGTCAGGTGAATTTCCTTTATGCCAACAGCTACGAACGCTCAGCGGCAGCGATAGCGTTTGAAGAGTATTTGCAGCATCACCCGATGCCGCAGGCGCTATTCACTACCTCGTTTCCGCTGTTGCAAGGGGTGATGGATATTACGCTGAAGCAGAGCGGGCGGCTGCCGAACAATTTGGCGATTGCCACGTTTGGTGACAACGAACTGCTCGATTTCCTCGAGTGCCCGGTGCTCTCCGTGGCGCAACGTCATCGCGAAGTGGCTGAGCGAGTGTTGGAGTTGGTGCTGGCAAGTCTCGATGAACCTAAGAAGCCCAAGCCCGGTTTGACGCGCATTCTGCGCAGTCTCTATCGGCGCGGTTCACTCAGTCGTCATTAGTTTGGGATTATTCCTAATAAAAAGCCATCCGGTATCAGGATGGCTTTTTTGTTGCCTGTATTTGGCGGTAGTTGCGGTCTCGGCCTGACTTTCAGCCCGGTACGGCGACGCGAAACAGACGGCGGCAGTAATCGAGAAAATAGCCGTATGCGACACAAATTAACATAGATATCAACATATTGCTGGTTACTGCTGCGACGATCTGGTGTGGATTGTCACCAATAAACCACAGGATGGCAACATACACCGGTGATTGAAAGCTGACGTAGGCAAACAGGTCTGCCAGATTTTTTACCCAGGTACCGTGCGTCATGAAGCGCTGAGACAGACGCAGGATACGATCGCGGTACAGGTCGTAGGGCCAAGCAATAAAAATATTAACGGGGATCGACACCAGTCGCGAAGAGAGCGACTGCTGGAAGCTCATACCAGACAGCAAGATATCAATCAGCATACCCCGTTATAAAATAGTAGATTACCATAGCGACTGTGTCCGCTACCGCACTACGCAATCGGGATTCAGGGGAGAACATGCAGAGAGACTCCGTTATATACCCGTCATACTTTAAGTTGCAGGTGCGTTGGCTTCGTTCACTCACACTTGTCACTTACCTGAGTAAGCTCCTGGGGATTCGTTCGCTTGCCGCCTTCCTGCAACTCGAGTTATTTAGGGTATGCAGTTAATTGGGTTAAATGCAGTTAATTATGTCGGTGTATTTTATGTGCGTAGTGTACTTCACTGGATGTTGAAGTTGTAAGTAGCGATAAATTTTTATTTTTTCATGCTTTTTTCGGCTTTGTTGAATAAATAGAACTTTTGGGTAATCATCGGAGCAGATCACCACAGTTGTTTCAAAATCAGGTCTCCATGGCAAAACAAAATTTTAAAATCACCAACTGGCCCTCTTATAACAAGGCCCTCAAGCAGC
>NZ_JAHWCO010000046.1:0-2472 GCF_020054415.1 Candidatus Symbiopectobacterium sp.
CGCTGCTTGAGGGCCTTGTTATAAGAGGGCCAGTTGGTGATTTTAAAATTTTGTTTTGCCATGGAGACCTGATTTTGAAACAACTGTGGTGATCTGCTCCGATGATTACCCAAAAGTTCTATTTATTCAACAAAGCCCCTTAAGGCACGTATTTGTTGTGATGTGTGGGGTTGTATTTCAACACAAGCGATATCAAGCAGCTTGCTTAACTGTGTTGACAATAAATCCACCGGCCGTTGGCTGGCAACGGTCAATTCGATATTGATGTGGTCCGGGTTGGCGGCCGTCATCATGTTCATGGTACACACCCGGAAACCGCGGTGGCGTACCACGCGCAACACGCGCTCCAGCATTTCGGGACGAAAGCGAGCCTGTATGGAAAGTTGATGGTGCGTCATTCTCTGTTCTCCTGCCATTATTCGGTACGTTCCAGCATGGTTTCGTTCCCGGCACCCTGTGGAACCAGCGGCCAGACGTTTTACAGTTCATCGATAGAGACATGCAGCAAATACGGCCCATCACTGCTCAACAGGGTATCCAGCGCGGCATCGACCTGATCTTTTCGGGTTATGCGTTGCCCTGGAATAGCAAATGCGCTTGCCAGGGTCAGAGAATCGGGGTTATCGGAGAGGTTGGTTTCGCTATAACGTTCATGGAAGAACAACTGCTGCCACTGTCGAACCATGCCTAACCGTTGGTTATCCAGCAGCACGATTTTTATCGGCAGCTGTTTTCGTTTGATGGTGCCCAGCTCTTGTACGTTCATAATGAAAGAGCAGTCACCGGAAATACACACCACGGTATCTTCAGGGCGGGCTACCTGCGCGCCGACTGCCGCTGGCAGACAAAAGCCCATGGTGCCTAACCCGCTGGAGGTGATGAAATTTTCCGGACGGGAAAAACTCATGTGCTGTGCGTTCCACATCTGGTGCTGGCCGACATCGGTGGTGATCACGGTTTCTGCCGGTTTGCGCTCATACAGGGTTTTTAACAGCGTGGGCGCATAGATGGCTTCACCCGGATGATCGTAACGCCACGGGTATTCGGCTTTCAGCGCCGCCACCTCTTGACGCCAGGCGTCAATCGTCAGCGGCTGAGCCAATGCAGGCAACAGCGTGTTCAAATCCCCCGGCAGCGCCACGTTGGCCTGACGCAATTTACTCAGCTCTGCCGGATCGATATCCAGATGGATAACCGCTGCATGAAGCGCAAACGCATTCAGTTTACCCGTCACGCGATCGTCAAAACGCGCACCGACGGCAATCAGCAAATCACACGCCTGCACCGACAGGTTGGCCGCTTTGGTGCCGTGCATGCCCAACATACAGAGGTAGTGCGGATGCTCGGCATCAACGGCACACAATCCTTTCAGCGTAACGACGGAGGGAATGCCCGTCTCAGCAATGAACGCACGCAGAGCAGGCACCGCCTGCGCCATACCCACACCGCCGCCAGCGTATAACATCGGTTTTTTTTGCCGCCGCCAGCATGGCACGCGCTTGTTCGATGGCCTGCTCGGGGAAATTCGGCTGGCTATCATCGACTGGCGTAAACTGCGGGGCAATCTCACTGGTGGCCAACTGAATGTCTTTAGGGATATCCACCAGCACCGGGCCGGGACGACCGCTGCTGGCGATGGCGAAGGCTTCTGCCATAATCTCCAGCAGCGACTCCAGCGAATCCACCAAGAAGCTGTGTTTGGTGCAGGCCAGCGACAGGCCCAGCACGTCGATTTCCTGAAAGGCATCAGTACCGATCAGCGGTGAAGCCACCTGACCAGTAATCGCCACGACCGGCACAGAATCCAGCAGCGCATCCGCCAACCCGGTGATCAGGTTAGTGGCACCGGTGCCTGAGGTGGCGATACACACGCCTACCTTACCGGTCGCGCGGGCATAACCGAGCGCCGCCATGGCAGCGCCTTGTTCATGACGGCACAACAGGTGCTCAACGCCGCCGTCGTAGAGTGCATCGTAAACCGGCACGATCGCGCCACCCGGATAACCAAAAACGGTATCGACACCTTGCGCCCGCAACGCTTGCACCACCCATTGAGCACCATTCATAGTTTATTTCCCCGACGCTGCCGGGGAGAAACAGGATTTTATGCTGTAAGACATGCTCCACTCCCTTCTGTAGTTTTTACCGCCCAACAAAAAACCCCCGACCTTACGGTGCGGGGTTTTTTTTGAATTACGGCTTGATCTTTTAAGCCATTCTTCGTGGCTTTGTTGAATAAATAGAACTTTTGGGTAATCATCGGAGCAGATCACCACAGTTGTTTCAAAATCAGGTCTCCATGGCAAAAGAAAATTTTAAAATCACCAACTTGCCCTCTTATAACAAGGCCCTCAAGCAGCGCGGTTCTCTAACCGTATGGCTAGATGAATCAGCCATTGCTGCATGGACGGAAAAAAACACTACTGAACGGGCTTTGTTGAATAATAGGGAATAATGCTGTTATGACACGCC
>NZ_JAHWCO010000633.1:0-8877 GCF_020054415.1 Candidatus Symbiopectobacterium sp.
CTTCGCAAGGTAATCTACACGACGAACGCTATAGAATCACTGAACAGCGTGATCCGGCATGCAATCAAGAAACGCAAGGTGTTCCCGACTGATGACTCGGTGAAGAAGGTCGTATGGCTGGCAATCCAGGCGGCATCACAGAAATGTACGATGCCCTTACAGGACTGGCGTGGCAATGAGTCGCTTTATTATCGAGTTCGGTGACCGCCTTGACGGTCACTTCTGAGGAAAGGCATTTACACAAAATCTTAAACAGGCTCAAAAGACCAGTTAAGATATTTTTATCGTATTACTGCATTTTTCTGGTGGCTTTGTTATTTATCTTTATGATTTTTAATCAGATGTTTCATACCATTTTTGCTTGATACATCGGTTTAGCCACGACGTTATGACCGCCACAATGATGAAAAGCAACATTTGTAGCCTTCATCAGGTTCAGGTATACTACTTTCCCGTCTTGGTACTCCATCGTTATACCCGTCATACTTCAAGTTGCAGGTACGTTGGCTGCGCTCGCTCACCCTAGTCACTTACTTGAGTAGGCTTCTAGGGATTCGTTTGCTTGCCGCCTTCCTGCAACTCGAATTATTTTGGGTATATAAACCTAAACTCTCAGGTTCAGCATGACAACTAATTATATTTTTGTGACCGGCGGGGTCGTATCCTCTCTGGGTAAAGGCATTGCCGCAGCCTCTCTGGCGGCTATTCTCGAAGCCCGTGGCCTCAACGTTACCATCATGAAACTGGACCCGTATATCAACGTGGATCCGGGCACGATGAGCCCGACGCAGCACGGTGAAGTGTTTGTCACCGAAGACGGCGCGGAAACCGATCTTGACTTGGGCCACTACGAACGCCTTATCCGTACCAAAATGACGCGCCGCAACAACTTCACCACCGGCCGTATCTACTCTGATGTGCTGCGCAAAGAGCGCCGTGGCGACTACCTGGGTGCAACCATTCAGGTGATTCCGCACATTACCAATGCCATTAAAGAACGCATCATTGAAGGCGGTGAAGGCCATGACGTGGTGCTGGTGGAAATCGGCGGCACCGTCGGTGATATCGAATCTCTGCCGTTCCTTGAAGCGATTCGGCAGATGGCGGTGGAAGTGGGCCGCGAGCATACCCTGTTCATGCACCTGACGCTGGTACCGTACCTGGCGGCAGCAGGCGAAGTGAAAACCAAGCCGACTCAGCACTCGGTAAAAGAGCTGCTTTCTATCGGTATTCAACCGGACGTGCTGATTTGCCGTTCCGATCGCACCGTGCCCGCCAACGAGCGTGCAAAGATTGCTTTATTCTGTAATGTGCCGGAAAAAGCAGTAATCTCCTTAAAAGATATTGATTCGATTTATAAAATCCCTGCGCTATTGAAATCGCAGGGATTGGACGATTATATTTGTAAACGATTCAGCTTGAGTTGTGCCGAAGCAGACCTGTCCGAATGGGAACAGGTTGTCTATCAGGAAGCCAATCCGGGTGGTGAAGTCACCATTGGTATGGTCGGCAAATATGTCGCACTGCCGGATGCCTACAAGTCGGTGATCGAAGCCCTGAAGCACGGCGGGCTGAAAAATCGCCTGACCGTCAACATCAAGCTGATCGATTCGCAGGATGTAGAAACCCGCGGCGTCGAAGTTCTCAAAGATCTTGATGCTATCTTGATCCCAGGGGGGTTCGGCTACCGCGGTGTTGAGGGTAAAATCATGGCGGCGCGTTACGCCCGTGAGAATAGTATCCCTTATCTGGGCATTTGCCTGGGAATGCAGGTCGCTTTGATGGAATTTGCCCGTAACGTTGTGGGTATGGAAGCGGCAAACTCTACGGAATTTGTGCCAGACTGTAAGTACCCGGTTGTTGCGCTGATCACCGAATGGCGTGATGAATACGGTAACCTTGAGGTGCGCAGTGAAGAGAGCGACCTGGGTGGCACCATGCGCGTGGGCGGTCAACCGTGCCACTTGGCGGAAGGCAGTCTGGTGCGCGAGATGTACGGTGAGGCAACCATTATTGAACGCCACCGTCACCGCTATGAAGTGAATAACATGCTGTTGAAACAAATTGAAGCTGCTGGATTGCGTGTTGCTGGTCTTTCCGCCGACCGCAAGCTGGTGGAGATTGTTGAACTCCCTGAGCATCCGTGGTTCGTGGCCTGTCAGTTCCATCCGGAATTTACGTCGACGCCACGAGATGGGCATCCCCTGTTTGCCGGTTTTGTTAAAGCCGCTGGCGCGTATCAAAAGCGTCAGGTGAAGTAAGGGTTTTTCAGCAACGCGCGGTCCAGTACCGCGAGTTGTTCGTTTAAGGTTTTAGTTTAACGCTCGGTTTTATATACAGAATCGTTTTTAGTTTAACTTGTACTGAGGAAAATCTAATGTCCAAAATCGTTAAAGTCATTGGCCGTGAAATCATCGACTCACGCGGAAACCCGACCGTTGAAGCGGAAGTGCACCTGGAAGGTGGTTTCGTTGGTCTGGCTGCTGCTCCGTCAGGCGCTTCCACAGGCTCTCGCGAAGCGCTGGAACTGCGTGATGGCGACAAATCCCGTTTCCTGGGCAAAGGCGTAGCCAAAGCAGTTGCCGCTGTGAACGGACCGCTGGCGCAGGCCATTCTGGGCAAAGATGCCAAAGATCAGGCTGCCATCGACCAGGTAATGATCGACCTAGACGGTACTGACAACAAATCCAACTTTGGTGCTAACGCCATTCTGGCGGTGTCTCTGGCTAACGCCAAAGCAGCAGCAGCATCCAAAGGTCAACCGCTGTACGAACACGTCGCTGAACTGAACGGCACCCCGGGCAAATTATCCATGCCTCTGCCGATGATGAACATCATCAACGGTGGCGAACACGCTGACAACAACGTTGATATTCAAGAGTTCATGATTCAGCCGGTTGGCGCGAAAACGGTGAAAGAAGCGATCCGTATCGGTTCTGAAGTGTTCCATCACCTGGCGAAAGTGCTGAAAGGCAAAGGCCTGAACACCGCTGTTGGCGACGAAGGCGGCTACGCGCCGAACCTGGGCTCCAATGCAGAAGCACTGGCTGTTATCGCTGAAGCGGTAAAAAATGCCGGTTACGTGCTGGGCAAAGACGTTACGCTGGCTATGGACTGTGCCGCTTCTGAGTTCTACAACAAAGAAACCGGCAACTACGAACTGAAAGGCGAAGGCAAAACCTTCACTTCTCAAGAGTTCACTCACTATCTGGAAGGCCTGACCAAAGAGTACCCGATCATTTCTATCGAAGACGGTCTGGACGAATCTGATTGGGACGGTTTTGCTTACCAGACCAAAGTACTGGGCGACAAAATCCAGCTGGTTGGTGACGACCTGTTCGTAACCAACACAAAGATCCTGAAAGAAGGCATCGAAAAAGGCATCGCTAACTCCATCCTGATCAAATTTAACCAGATCGGTTCTCTGTCCGAAACTCTGTCTGCTATCAAGATGGCGAAAGATGCGGGCTACACTGCCGTTATCTCTCACCGTTCTGGCGAAACCGAAGACGCTACCATCGCCGATCTGGCGGTAGGTACTGCGGCTGGTCAGATCAAAACCGGTTCCATGAGCCGTTCTGATCGCGTTGCCAAGTACAACCAACTGATCCGTATCGAAGAAGCACTGGCTGGCCGTGCTGCATTCAACGGTCTGAAAGAAGTGAAAGGCCAGGCGTAATCGCCTGTCTGCTGCCGGGACTTATCGCCCTGCTATCGAAGCCCGGAAACGCGTATGCGTCTCCGGGTTTTATTATTTTTGTTCTCTGTGATTATCCCTTTCACGTCCGTATCACTATCTGCTCGGCTTTGTTGAATAATAGGTAATCATGCTGTTTTTCCATGTCAGTTTTGGTTGAAAATGCTTGTCATCTCAGGTGTACACTTTTCTCATGAGGCCTAACTGCATGATTTTACTTTGCGAGGATCCGTCGTTTCACTGGGCTGCCAGCATAAAATCTATTTATTCAACAAAGCCTATCTGCTCCTGTGCTTATTACCCTGTGAAAGCCATAAACGAACCGCTGGTTTCATTGGTTTAAAATGGTTTTTTATAAAAACCTTGAGGTCGATCGTTACGTTCTTCCCTGGGATGCCAATCCCGCTCGGGGCGTGGCAACGGTGCAAAGGTTTTCCCAACGTCCCGACAGTAGTTTAGCTATCACGGCAGCAAAGGGTTTGTACCCTGCCGCATTACCTTCATAAAGACAATGACACAGGAAGGATGGCAAATGAAAACGCGTAAAATTGGGCTGGCCAACTATTTGGCTTACGGCTCAGGTGATTTTCTCGGTGCGGGAACCACGGCGCTAACGGCGGCATGGTTGCTCTATTTTTACACCACGTTTTGTGGCTTGACGCCCATTGAAGCCACGTTTATTTTCGCGATGGCCAGAGTACTGGATGCCGTTGTCAGCCCGCTGATGGGGTTCCTGACGTACAACTTTGGCTCAAACCGATTGGGTAAACGCTTTGGCCGCCGTAACTTCTTTATTTTGCTCGGTATTCACTGTGTGTTTAGCTACAGTTTTATGTGTGTGGGCGACATGGGGTACTGGTACTATCTGCTGACCTATTTGGTGTTTGATGTGGTCTACACCATGATTCTGGTACCGTATGAAACGCTGGTACCGGAAATGACCGATGATTTTAAACAGAAAACCAAATTCTCCGGTGCACGTATCGCGCTGGCGCAGCTTTCTGCCATTCTGGCGGCGTTCCTGCCAGGCATTCTGTTCAGTCACTTTGGCAAAGACAACGCCATTTCCTTCTTCTACTCAAGCCTGGTGTTCTCGGTGATTTGCGCCACCGTGCTGACGCTGGTCTATTTCTTTACCTGGGAACGGCCGCGCGAAGAGATGTCAGCGGCGTCACTACAGGCAGAAAAGGAACGCAAGTCAATGACGCTGGGACAAAGCCTGAAGCGCTTGAGCGTCGAACTCTCTTCCACGCTGCGCATTCGTATTTTCAGTCAACATCTCGGGATGTACCTCGGCGGCTACATTGCACAGGACGTGTTTAATGCGGTGTTCACCTACTACGTCGTCTTTGTACTGATGCAAAGCCCCACGGTGGCTTCCAACCTGATGGGTACCATGGCTATCCTGCAATTCCTGGCGGTGATTGGCATGATCCCGCTGTGCATTCGCTTAGGACCGGATCCCTCTTACCGCTTAGTGGTTTGCCTGTTCGGTCTGGCGGCGATGTCTTACGGCGTGCTCTATTACAGCGGCCTGCAGGATGTGTTCTCTTTGCTGTTAGGAAATGCAACGCGCCGCTTCCTGTTGCAGGTGCTGGAAAGCCAGATTGAAGCGCTGGCGCAGTATCAGGATGACAGTGGTCTGTGGCATACGCTACTGGATGACGCCAACTCTTACGTGGAAAGCTCCGCCAACGCCGGATTTGCCTATGGTATTCTGAAAGCGGTGCGCAAACGCTATGTGGATAAGCGCTATGCAGAGATGGCGGAAAAAGCGATTCGCGGCGTGATTGCCAATATCAATCCGCAAGGCGAGCTGGTCAATGTGTCGTTTGGTACGGCGATGGGCCGCGATCTGGACTACTACCGCCAGATCCCGCTGACCTCCATGCCTTACGGTCAGGCGATGGTAATCCTGTGCCTGTCTGAGTATCTGCGCGTCTATTTGTAAGCGATAAACCGAAGATTGCCCCGCGAAAGCACTACGTTGCTTCGCGGGGTTTGGCGTTATTTCAGTCCGCTCATGCTGTAATTCACCGGGATCCAGCGATAACCATTGGTGGTGCCGTTGCGTTCCACACGGGTATTTACATGGCCGATGCCCGGGAACGGCAGGTGCGCGCCCGCCACCAGATAGCCTTCACTGGCTGCCTGGGCAAACAGGGCTTCGCGGGTTTTGGTCGCCTGATCCATATCTGAATCGAAGCTGATAGTGGTTTCCGGTATCGGCATTTGCACTGCTTCGGCGTGCACGATATCGCCCCATGCCAGCAATTTATTGCCGTCACTGACGATGCTATAGGCAGTATGCCCCGGCGTATGGCCTGGTGCAAACACCGGCGTAATGCCAGGCAGCAGTGGGGCATCCCCGCTGAAGGTTTTCACTTTATTTGCTGCCGCCAGGATCTTAAAGACGTCCTGAACACGCTGGAAAGCGGGCTTGCGTTCAGGGGCGGCTTGCGCCAGATGCTGCGGATCTAACCAGAAATCATACTCTTTTTGCGAAACGTAAACGGTCGCATTCGGGTAGGAGAGCTTGCCGTTTTGCACCAGACCGCCAAAATGGTCGCCATGCAGGTGGGTCATCAGGATAGTATCGACCTGTTCGGGACGATAGCCCGCCGCCAATAGGTTTTTCTGTACTTTTCCGACGTTGCTGTTGGCCTGCGTGCCGTTGCCGGTATCAATCAACACCAGATTTTTACCTGTGTTGATCAGAAACGCATTGATGGAAGTTTCAACCGTGGGGGATAAGGATTTCTCTGCCAGCAACTGGCGAATGGTGTTGGGATCGGTGCGCGTAAGCAGTTTGTCCATCGGCATGGCGTTGGTGCCATCTGAAAGCGCGGTAATTTCATATTGTCCCAACAACTGCCGATAGTGGCCGGGTTGGGTTTTGACTTGCGTCGTGGCTCCAGCCACGGCGACATCGGGGAGGCAGAAGGCTGTCATCGCTATCAGGCACACCGCTTTCAAAGGTTTCATAGTATCGTTCCTTGTCGTAAACACCGTGAAAAAGAAATGGGCAATCCCCTTGATTATTAACCGAACTGCAACATTTCTCAAATGTTATCACCCCCTATCGTAGCGTTATAATGCAACGGCTATCTGGTGCGGTCACGCGATGTGGGGTTTGGCGCACCACAGGCAATCTGCGATAATGACGGTTTACCAGCCTGCCCGTGCTGGCACCCGATAGTTAAGTGATAGGATGTTATGCTGTACCCAATAAATGAGATGTTTCAAACCCTGCAAGGTGAAGGTTTTTTTACCGGTGTTCCGGCGATTTTTGTACGTTTGCAAGGGTGTCCGGTGGGTTGCAGCTGGTGCGATACCAAACACACCTGGGATAAGTTTGCTGAGCGTGAAACCACACTGGAGAATATTCTGGTAAAGACGCAGGAGAGCGATGCTTGGGCACCTGCCAGCACGGAAGCGATTCTGGCGCGCATCCAGCAAGAGGTGTATAGCGCCCGGCATATCGTTATCACGGGGGGAGAGCCTTGTATCCATGATTTGACGCCGCTGACCGACTATCTCGAGCAAAACGGCTATCGCTGCCAGATAGAAACCAGCGGCACCCATGATGTGCGCTGTTCGCCGCAAACATGGGTCACGGTCTCACCCAAAGTGAATATGCGCGGCGGCATGGTGGTGCTCGACCGGGCATTAGTGCGCGCTGATGAAATCAAGCATCCTGTGGCGAGAGAGAAAGACATTGAGGTGCTGGATGCTCTGCTGGCGCGTTTACACGATGACAAAGCGCGGATTATCGCCCTACAGCCCATCAGCCAGAAAGACGCTGCGACCAAACTCTGTATCGAAACCTGTATCGCGCGTAACTGGCGTCTGTCGATGCAGACGCACAAGTATCTGAATATCTACTGATTATTTATGCGTCGCGCGATATTTTTCATGCGCGGCCGTAATAATTGCCTTGGCGGCAGCGGCATCTTCCGTTCCTTTTAACTCGACGACTTTATGCCCTTCCGGTAACTGTTTGTAGACGCGGAAAAAGGCCTCCAAACGCTGTTGCTCAATCGGTGGCAGATCGCTAAACGATTTGACGTTATCGTAGGTTGGGTCAATTTTGCTGGTTGGCACCGCGATAATTTTGTCATCCCGCCCACCGGCATCCACCATTTTAAGGATGCCAATCGGGCGCAGTTTGATGAGTGTTCTTGGATGCAATGGTGTACGAGTGTAGAAAATCACATCCAGTGGGTCGTTATCTCCGCCCAATGATTGCGTCGGTGAACCGTAGGTTGCAGGATATACCACTGGCATAGATTGGAAACGGTCAGCAATAATGAAGCAGGTATCGGCATCTGTTTCGTACTTGACATTGCTGCCTGCGGGAATTTCAGTCACCGCATAGATTTCATCGGGTGCATTTTTCGGCTGAGGGAAATCGAGGATATTAATGGGCGCGGCAGATACGGACAGCGCGAGGAAAGCGGCCAGAGCAGTTAATTTGCGCAAGGAAAAGAACATGGTAAAGCCTCTTGTTATACATGGAGAGCCTTTACCATAAAAAAGCGTGTGACGGAAAGATGAAATCAACGCGGTGGCGTTATTCCCCGCGATAAACGCAGCCCGCCGTGCAGGTTTCTTTCACCATCACGGCGCTCAGCAGAGGCAGCGTGGTTTTTAACTGCTGCCAGATCCAGTGCGCCAGCACTTCGCTGGTGGGGTTTTCCAACCCTTTGATTTCATTGATGTAGTGGTGATCCAACTGCTGCCAAACCGGATTGAATACTGCTTTTAAGTCTGCGAAATCCATCACCCAACCGGTATGCGGGTCGACTTCACCGGTGATTTCCAGTCTCACCATAAAGGAATGTCCGTGCAAACGGCCACATTTGTGCCCTTCCGGCACGTGCGGCAAGTGGTGGGCGGCTTCAAACTGAAAATCTTTAAATACGGTAGTGACCATAACAACGTTCCTGAAGGGATAACCGAGCGTAAACAAAAGCCGTCGCATACTACCGGAAAGTCGTCCTTGAAGCACGTTTGGTTGACGAATAATCTGATTGATAGGGGCTTTGTTGAATAAATAGATTTTATGCTGGCAGCCCAGCGAAACGACGGATCCTCGCAACGTAAAATCATGCAGTTAGGCCTCATGAGAAAAGTGTACACCTGAGATGACAAGCATTTTCAACCAAAACTGGCATGGA
>NZ_JAHWCO010000269.1:0-1685 GCF_020054415.1 Candidatus Symbiopectobacterium sp.
GCTGCTTGAGGGCCTTGTTATAAGAGGGCCAGTTGGTGATTTTAAAATTTTGTTTTGCCATGGAGACCTGATTTTGAAACAACTGTGGTGATCTGCTCCGATGATTACCCAAAAGTTCTATTTATTCAACAAAGCCCCATCTTTGCTTTCTGACATTCAGCCTTTACGTCGCACAAATGCATAAATAATGTAAACTGAATGTGATTTGGCACCGATAAGCATAAACCCAACGGCACCATTTCATGCCGATATACTGCGCGGTACGGGCGCGCCATGAGAGGCACAATCCCATACCAGTGGCGCTTGTTGCGTGTAGCCAAGCTGTTGCATAAAGGTCGCGACCAATAGCGATGCGACATCTGCCACTTCCACGCAGGGTACATGCTGGCTGACCTGCGTCATTACCATGCCCGCATAGCCGCACGGGTTAATACGCAGGAACGGCGTCAGGTCCATATTGATGTTGAGTGCCAGCCCATGGAAAGAGCAGCCCTTACGAATGCGTAGTCCGAGTGAACAGATTTTAGATTCCTGCACATACACACCCGGCGCATCAGCGCGGGCATGAGCGGTGATACCGAACTGTGCCAGTGTATCGACCACGGTATTTTCAATGGCGGTGACCAGTTCCCGCACGCCCACTTTTCGGCGTTTTAAATCCACCAGCACATACATCACTTGCTGGCCCGGTCCGTGATAGGTCACCTGGCCGCCGCGATCGCTTTTAATCACTGGAATATCGCCGGTAGTGAGCAGATGCTCTGCCTTGCCAGCTTGACCTTGGGTAAAAACGGGAAGGTGCTGCACCAACCAGAGCTCATCCGCGCTTTGCGTGTCACGCAAATCGGTAAACTGGTGCATCGCCAATGAGACGGGCTCATAGGGTTGTACGCCAAGCTGACGTACGATGATCTTATCCTGTAGCAACATCGTGATCTTCAGGTTAAGGAAAACAATGGATCCGATTATAGTCGCGGGACGCGCCAGCGAACAGCGCTGAAACACATTTTCCCGCGATTATCCGGTCGGGTAGGCGTCATGCCCTTACAGTACAACGCGTACGATATCGATAGCGCCCAACTCTTCATAGAGCGTTTCGACTTGCTCAATGTGCGTGGCGGTAATGGTGATGGAAACCGAATGGTAATTGCCTTTGCTACTCTGTTTGACCTGCGGGCTATAGTCGCCCGGCGCATGACGTTGCACCACTTCGACAACGCGTTCTACCAATTCTGGCTGCGCGTGTCCCATCACCCTGTAGGTGAATGAGCAGGGAAATTCGAGCAGTTCATTGAGTTTGGTTTTCATGTGTTCTCCAGATGGATCGGTGCCCATGCTGATCGTCGCTGTTCAATAGCGTTTGGTTCAACATAAGGTATAACTCCCGCAGCAGCGGGAGTAATCATCTCTGAATATGGAGCCAAAAATGGTTAACCCAAGGGCTTAGCTGCACATTCGCATGCGATCGATCATCGATTCGCATCTAAGGTCGATCACTTTTTCGCATCGTATCGATCATCCGGGAACCTAACTTTTTTATCGTTTTAGCGGCTTTGTTGAATAAATCAGAACTTGTAACGACTGCGCCCCATACGGGTCGATTGTTACGTGATGCGAATACTGTTCGGCATTCCTAATAGCGTGATCCGGTTAAGCGCTTTGACCATGGCCATGGCTTCACCCAC
>NZ_JAHWCO010000376.1:0-23259 GCF_020054415.1 Candidatus Symbiopectobacterium sp.
CGCTGCTTGAGGGCCTTGTTATAAGAGGGCCAGTTGGTGATTTTAAAATTTTGTTTTGCCATGGAGACCTGATTTTGAAACAACTGTGGTGATCTGCTCCGATGATTACCCAAAAGTTCTATTTATTCAACAAAGCCAATCGTGACCGGAAATCAGAATGGCCTTGCCTGCTACCGGGCGCACGTTGACCTAGGTCGGATGGGGATGGCCATAGGCGTCGGTTTCACCTTTATAGAGAATCGCCATCACAGTAAAGTTCATTTTGTCAATCGCCATGGCGTTATTCAGCAGCGTATCCATGTCGCTGGGCTGCGTGCCCAGCCAGGCCATCAAGGCGTGGAACTCGGCATAGATAGTGTCATCGTATTGGCCGAGCACGTGGGCATTCTCCATGTAGGTGGCGGCCCCTTTCAGACCGTACAGACACAGCATACGCAAACCGTGCAGATCGGCACCGATGGTGGCTTTATCATGATCCAGCGCGAACTGACTCGCCTGCTGTAACAGCGTTGGAATATCGTTGCCCGCCAGTTGCAGTTCAGACAGCGGGTGACCAACGCTGGCATCTTCCTCAAGCAGTCGACAGCGTGTTTTCAGTCCGTGACACAGTTGGATTGCGTCTTGTGCGTAACCGATAATTCTCTGCGAATCAAAGTTGACGTTGATCAGCGTGGCGAAGAAGGCGCGAGGGACGAAGTTATCGACCGTATGGTCGATGATATCCAGTGAACGGGCTTTTAGCGCCCAGGCCGATAACCCCTGTAATACGGCGACCAGCAGGTCTTGTAAATCGGAGTTTTCAGCGGTTTTACCGCACATGCCTTGCGCATAGGCGCAACCGTTTCCAGCCGGGGTACGGATGGTTTGCTCACATTGCACACAAAACATAACGTTATCCTTTTTTAAAGTTGTATTTATAATGCTTGTTTTGAAGCATGGTGACTTCCCCTTCAGTTAAAAAGGCTTTTTACATGCAACTTCAGGTAAATTTGATGTAGCGCAATTTTCATCTTGGCGGATGAAAATACGTCTCAATTCAGTCTGTTTGCGCACGGAAGCGCGCACGCGCGGAGAGTAACGCCTACTTTATGAAAGGGAGTGTTGCCGCTTTCACGTAGAGTAGCTGCCTCTGAATAATCTGTGGTAGAGGAGTTCTGTTGCCTATGCGAGATGTTAGCGCAGAGGGGAACCGCGTTTGCAAGCAGTATGAAGACCTTACTATGTCAGCATCGCAGTGTTTATCGAGATTATCGGCATTGACCCGCCACATCGTCAATATCGACAGCTTACCGGTTGAAATGATCCAAAAAATTGCTACCTACCTTCCAACCAATGACTATGACAATTTCAGAGTTACCAATCGGACAATTTGCAATGCCCTGATATCGATAAATAGCATGCACAAGGCGTTAGCGGAAAAAACGCACTATGGTGCGCTAGGAGCATTCAACAAAACGTGTGCAGAGGCTAAACACCTTGAGGCCTGCTGTCGCAAATTGACCGAAAATGAAATCACAACGTTGCTCAACATACGCGTGCGAGCAGACGGTAGGCCCGACAGAGCCACCTCGGTTCAGTGCAAATACCCGATAGGCGATTTGACGTTAAAAGATGTCATCGTGGAAAAATTTTGTAACAAGCTGACGACAAGGGTCATGAACCAGAAACCGTCAACGAGCCCAATGCTGCGCTACTGCTACCAATATCATATCAGCATTAAGCTATGCACGTTTGCTGCACAAGCAGAACTGATTTTTCTGGCGAGTAATATTTGCGAGTTAGCGCAGCTCAATGATTTTTATGCCTGTGCACACCAACTCTATGACGAGCTTGCGATTTCGCAACGCATTTATCTGACCGCAATGATGGTCAAATTACACCAATTCTGGCGTACGTACCCGCCTGCCAACCTTGACAGGCAGGCGGTTGATAAAACCATTCGTTCCTATGTCACGCTGCTCCGCTCAGGGAATGACGTGCTGGCGTACTGTAAGGCAATGAAGATAAACACGTCTGGTGACGCAAGTTCGAAACCGTAAGGGATCACAGAAAAGGCATCTTATGGATGACACACCAACGTCGGTAAAGCACGCTCGTTATGGTTTACAATGAAAAACAGTGCGATGTAGTTGTGCAGCCCGAACATCAGGAGGTGTGCATGTACCTTGAAAGCGTGGAAATTGTTGGGTTCCGCGGCATCAATCGTCTGTCACTGGTACTGGAGCACAATACGGTCTTGATTGGGGAAAATGCCTGGGGCAAGTCAAGTCTGTTGGATGCCCTGTCCCTGCTGCTGTCGCCAGTGTTGCCGTTGTACCCTTTCTCTTTGCAGGATTTCCATTTTACGCCCGGCGATGAAGCAAGCCGGGAACACCACTTGCAGGTTATTTTCACCTTCTGTGAAAGCGGCGTCGGGCATCACCTTGGGTCGCGTTACCGTGGCCTGGCACCGGTTTGGGTCAGGGGCGAGGGCAGATTACAGCGCATTTTCTACCGTCTGGAAGGTGAAGTGGATGACAGCGGCGCGGTGTGCACCTGGCGCAGTTTCCTTGACGCGGACGGGCAGCCGCTGGCGCTGGAAAACATTGATGCGCTGGCGCGTGAACTCATTCGTTTGCACCCGGTTTTGCGGCTGCGTGATGCGCGTTTTACCCGGCGCAAACGGGTTGACGTGGTGCCGTTGCCGGTGCGGGAGAGTAACAGCGACGATCTGACTCAACACCTCAACCAACTGATACAGGAACTGACTCGCAATCCGCAGCGACTAACCGATCAGGATCTGCGTCAAGGGATTGTGGCGATGCGCCAACTGCTCGAGCATTACTTTTCCGAGCATGGCGATGAGGGCGTTACGCCGCGCCATCCTCGCCATGCGCGTGCGCACAACGGAAAATCTTGGCGCTCTCTGGATAATATCAACCGAATGCTGAGCGATCCCAATAGCCGCAGCAGTCGAATCATCCTGCTCGAACTGTTTTCGACGCTGTTGCAGGCGAAAGGCGCGGTATCGCTGGATACGGAATCGCGTCCGCTGTTGCTGGTAGAAGACCCTGAAACACGATTACACCCGATCATGCTGTCGGTTGCCTGGGCGTTGCTGATGCACTTGCCCTTGCAAAAAGTCACCACCACCAATTCCGGCGATCTGCTGTCGCTGGTGCCGGTGGAGCAGGTGTGCCGCCTGGTGCGGGAGTCCTCGAGGGTGGCGACTTACCGTATCGGGAAGCAAGGGATGAGTCCTGAAGACAGCCGCCGTATCGCGTTCCATATCCGCTTTAATCGCCCCTCATCGCTGTTTGCGCGCTGCTGGCTGCTGGTTGAAGGGGAAACGGAAGTGTGGATGCTTAGCGAACTAGGTCGTCAATGTGGGCATCACTTTGAGGCAGAAGGGGTGCGTGTAATTGAATTTGCACAATCAGGGTTACGACCGCTGCTGAAATTTGCGCACCGCATGGGCATTGAGTGGCATGTGCTGGTGGACGGCGATGACGCAGGTAAAAAGTATGCTGCTACGGCACGCAGCCTGCTCACCCAGCAAGGGGAAACAGATCGTGACCACATCACGATGCTTTCTGCCCCTGATATGGAGCATTTTATGTATCGCAATGGCTATAAGGATGTTTTTCACCGCGTTGCACAACTGCCGGAGAATGTGCCGCTCTCGGCCGCGAAAGTGATTGTGAAAGCGATTCACCGCGCCTCAAAACCGGACTTGGCTATCGAGGTGGCAATGGCTGCGGCTGAACGCGGTAATGACGCCATTCCTGTGTTGATTCGTACGCTTTTTTCACGCGTGCTCTGGTTGGCGCGTGGCCGAGCTGATTGAGCCGAACCGCTCTTAGAGAATCCAAAATAAAAATGCCGGTTGTAAAACCAGCATTTTCTTCTGTGGATAATAGCGAACGTGTTTCAAACCACCGCTAGGCTACGCCCTCTGCGACCAGCGGGACGATCAAACTGGCGTGATTTCCTTTAGGACCTTTATGAACATCAAATCTGACCGCCTAGCCTGCCTTCAGCGTGCGATAACCGTCCATTTGAATCGTCGAGTAGTGGGCAAAGATATCCTCGCCTCCACCCTCGGGACAGATAAATCCAAAGCCTTTGGCATTATTGAACCATTTAACAGTACCTGTCTCCATGCATTTACGTCCTTCGCAAGAGTGTTATAGAAACGAGAGGTTAGGTTATTTGGTCGATATGAATGAGAATTGATTAAAACCCCGTCGATTCACCTGTACACTCTAGTGAAATCGAAAAGAGCGTCAAGCCATCCCACTGGGGCAGCACAGAGCAGTTTGTCAAAGTTTGATGCAGGTAACGCAGTTGATGATTTTCATGCAGGGTTGTTGCTTCAATACGTGTGCTGTTACCGATGACATCACCGGACGATTTCTTGCTTCTTGGCAACACAGAGAGCGTGCAGGTGATAAAATAAAGAGTAAATGGCTGATGTGGGACACTCAGCTTGGTGTCGCATTAATGAATATGGATGAATAATGAGTAACCGCAGTGTGGGGATTGAAAATAGGTGGGGGCAGGCTACCCAAGTTGATGCAACGTCGCAGATTTGTATGGAGAGCCGTCCTTGGACGCATTCTGACAGCGTTCTGCTGGAAAAACAGCAGCAAAAACTGCAACCGCCATCGATGTATAACGTGATCTTAAACAATGATGATTACACCCCGATGGAATTTGTTATT
This sequence comes from Candidatus Symbiopectobacterium sp., assembly GCF_020054415.1. Taxonomy (NCBI): domain Bacteria; kingdom Pseudomonadati; phylum Pseudomonadota; class Gammaproteobacteria; order Enterobacterales; family Enterobacteriaceae; genus Symbiopectobacterium; species Candidatus Symbiopectobacterium sp. Next base: position 4,704 of record NZ_JAHWCO010000376.1, read on the forward strand.
GACGTTCTGCAAAAGTTCTTTTCTTATGATATTGAACGCGCAACGCAACTTATGCTGACGGTTCACTACGAAGGGAAGGCTGTCTGTGGTGTTTTCAGTGCCGATGTGGCTGAAACCAAGACGGTGCAAGTGAATCGCTATGCAAGGGAAAATGAGCACCCGTTGCTCTGTACGCTGGAAAGTGCATGATATCAGGTAATTTATTGTGGGGAGGCGCCTATGCTTAATCAAGAACTGGAACTCAGTCTCAACATGGCTTTCGCCAGAGCGCGTGAGCGCCGCCACGAGTTTATGACCGTGGAGCATTTGCTACTGGCGTTGCTCAGCAACCTGGCAGCGCGCGAAGCGTTGGAAGCATGCTCGGTGGATTTGGCTGCACTGCGCCAGGAGCTGGAAACGTTCATCGAACAGACCACCCCGACGTTACCACAAAATAATGTAGAACGTGAAACGCAACCGACGCTGAGTTTTCAGCGCGTATTGCAACGTGCCGTGTTCCACGTTCAGTCTTCTGGCCGCAGTGAAGTCTCTGGTGCCAACGTGCTGGTGGCTATCTTCAGCGAGCAGGAATCGCAGGCGGCTTATCTGCTGCGTAAGCATGATGTGAGTCGGCTTGATGTGGTGAACTTCATTTCCCACGGCACGCGTAAAGAAGAGCATGGTCAGGCACCAAGCTCGGAAAACACTGTTAACGAAGAGCCGGTAGGTGGGGAGGATCGCATGGAAAACTTCACCACTAACCTCAATCAATTGGCTCGCGTTGGCGGTATCGATCCCCTGATTGGGCGTGAGAAAGAGCTGGAGCGCACCATTCAGGTGCTGTGCCGTCGGCGTAAAAACAATCCGCTGCTGGTCGGCGAATCTGGCGTAGGGAAAACAGCCATTGCGGAAGGTCTGGCCTGGCGCATTGTTCAAGGCGATGTGCCGGAAGTGATGGCCGGTTGCACGCTCTATTCTCTTGATATCGGTTCGCTGCTGGCGGGTACCAAGTATCGTGGCGATTTTGAAAAACGTTTCAAAGCGCTGCTCAAGCAACTGGAACAGGATCAAAGCAGTATCCTGTTTATTGATGAAATCCACACCATTATCGGTGCGGGAGCGGCTTCCGGTGGACAGGTCGATGCGGCTAATTTGATTAAACCGCTACTCTCCAGCGGCAAGATTCGGGTTATCGGTTCTACCACGTACCAGGAATTCAGCACTATCTTTGAAAAAGACCGTGCTTTGGCGCGCCGTTTCCAAAAAATAGATATTACTGAGCCAAGCGTCGAAGAGACCGTACAAATCATTAATGGACTCAAACCGAAATATGAAGCTCACCATGATGTGCGTTACACGGCTAAAGCCGTGCGTGCCGCTGTTGAACTGTCGGTCAAATACATCAACGATCGCCACCTGCCGGATAAAGCTATCGATGTGATCGATGAGGCTGGCGCACGCAGTCGTTTGCTGCCGGTCAGCAAACGCAAAAAAACGGTGAACGTTTCAGATATTGAATCGGTGGTGGCGCGCATCGCCCGTATCCCCGAGAAGACCGTTTCAGCCAGTGATCGTGATGTGCTGAAAAAACTGAGCGACCACTTGAAGATGCTGGTGTTCGGTCAGGATAAGGCCATCGAAACGCTGAGTGAGGCTATCAAGATGAGCCGCGCTGGTTTGGGCAGTGAACGCAAGCCTGTCGGCTCTTTCCTGTTTGCCGGGCCGACCGGGGTTGGGAAAACGGAAGTCACCGTGCAACTGGCGAAAGCGATGGACATTGAGCTTCTGCGCTTTGATATGTCGGAATACATGGAGCGCCACACGGTGAGCCGCCTGATCGGTGCGCCTCCCGGCTACGTTGGTTTCGATCAGGGGGGATTACTGACTGACGCGGTGATCAAACATCCGCATTCGGTGTTGCTGCTCGATGAAATTGAAAAAGCGCATCCGGATGTCTTTAACTTGCTGTTGCAGGTGATGGATAACGGTACGCTGACCGACAATAACGGTCGCAAGGCGGATTTCCGTAACGTAATTGTCGTCATGACCACCAATGCGGGCGTACAAGAAACACAGCGCAAATCGATTGGCCTGATTCAGCAGGACAACAGCAGCGATGCGATGGAAGAGATTAAAAAGATCTTCACGCCGGAATTCCGCAACCGCCTGGATGGCATCATCTGGTTTAACCATCTGTCAGCGCAGATCATTCAGCAGGTGGTGGATAAGTTCGTCGTGGAACTGCAAGCGCAGTTGGACGCCAAGGGCGTGTCGTTGGAAGTTAGCGAAGATGCGCGTAACTGGCTGGCGAATGAAGGCTATGACAAGGCGATGGGCGCGCGGCCAATGGTGCGTGTGATTCAGGAAAACCTCAAAAAACCGTTGGCAAACGAACTGCTGTTTGGCTCGTTGGTGAATGGCGGCTCCGTGAAGGTGGAGCTGGATAGCGCGACGAAAGCACTAACTTACAGCTTCCACAGTGCGCAAAAGCTGAAAGCGGAAGGGACTGTACACTGAGTGTGTCATTGGGCAGTAAAAGAAAAAGCAGTGCGAAAGCACTGCTTTTTTTGTCTTGGTTGTGGCGAGTACCGCCACGTGCAATCTGTACCAAAAGCAAAAGCCCTTACCTGAATAGGGAAGGGCACATAAGGCGGGTACATCCTCAGGTGTCGCTATGCTAGCGACAGGTGAACCGATTAACGGCTACGGAAGACAATGCGGCCTTTACTCAGGTCGTACGGGGTCAGCTCTACAGTGACTTTGTCACCCGTCAGGATTCGGATATAGTTTTTACGCATTTTACCGGAGATATGAGCGGTAACCACGTGTCCGTTTTCCAACTCAACGCGGAACACGGTGTTAGGCAGTGTATCAAGCACGGTGCCTTGCATTTCAATATTGTCTTCTTTGGCCATCGAATCCTCTAGGGTTAACTACCTTAACTTTTTAACGGGCACGATAATGCCGAAAAACCGGCATTATGTAAAGGAGCGTTGATGACCTCAGCAGCAACTTTCGGATAAGAAGGGCGTATGAGCACGCTTATCTTTCTCCAACAGGTGCCAGTGGCAGTGCTTGTGGCTGCCAACTGGATGCCGCGAGAGGAGCATCCTGCAATGCGCGTAGTGCCGTAAGATACGTCTCGCGTGACACTTCGGTGGCACCGAGAGACGCCGTGTGAGCGTTTAGCACCTGGCAATCGAGCAACTGCCCGCCACAACGCACAAAATGCGTGACAAGGGCAACCAGCGCGCATTTAGAAGCGTTATCTCGGTTGCTGAACATTGACTCGCCGCAAAACAGCTTTCCTTGCGCAATGCCATACAGCCCACCCACCAATTCATCTTGGTGCCAGGCTTCGATGGAATGTGCGTACCCCAGCTCATGCAGCGTGCAGTAAGCGGCAATCATCTCTGGACTGATCCAGGTTCCTTCCTGACGCGCGTGCGCACAGGTGTGTATCACGGCGCTGAACGCAGAGTTAAGCGTGATGTGAAAAGGCTGCTTGCGCATGAACTTGTGCAGGCTACGGCTGATATGGAGTCCTTCAGGATGCAATATGGCGCGTGGATCGGGAGACCACCACAGAATAGGATCGCCGGGAGAGTACCAGGGAAAAATGCCACCTCGATATGCAGCCAGCAATCGGTCTGGCGAAAGGTCTCCGCCAAAGGCCAATAAACCGTTGGGATCAGTCAACGCCTTCTCCAACGGAGGAAAACGCGTGGTATTGGATGAAAGTTGAAATAGCTGTATCATGCCTGCCGGATGGCGTGTTGATGGAACTGCCAATAGCGGTCGCGTGCTACCAGCAGATCGGCGTGGTGCCCCTGCTCAACCAGACGACCATTATCCAGTACGCAAATACGATCCAGATACGCCAGATCGTGCAGGCGATGGGTAATGATGATAACCGTTTTGCCGTGGGTGTTTTCACGCAGTAGATGCAGAATTTTTTGCTCGGTATTGGCATCCAATCCTTCGGTCGGTTCATCCAACAGCACCAAGGGAGCAGGATGGAGTAGGGCGCGAGCCAATCCAAGGCGGCGCTGTTCCCCGCCCGAGAGTTGGCGTCCGCCTTCACCGATCCAAGCATTAAGGCCCTCTGGAGTTTCCAGTAAATTACCTAGTCCTACCTGTTCCAACTGTTGGATCAGTTGGGCATCGCTGGCTTGCGGTGCGGCCAGTAGCAAGTTGTCGCGCAGCGTCGCGCTAAAAATATGTATCCGCTGCGGCACCACGCTCATCATGTCACGTAGTGCCGGTTCACTCCACTGTGCGAGTGGCAGAGCGTTCAGGGTAATGCTTCCTGCATCGCAGTCCCAGGTGCGGGTCAGTAATTGCAATAGCGTTGACTTGCCACACCCGGTACGTCCCAGCAGCGCAATGTGTTCGCCCGGCGCGATATCCAGCGTAATGTCCTGCAATACCGGCAGCGGTTGGCCCGGATAAGTGAAGCTTACCTGCTGTAGTGATAGCGTTGCCGTGGTGATTAATGTTGTGGAGGGGGCCGCCGTTGTGAAAACCACCGCAGGTTGCTGACGCAGAATCTGGTCAACGCGCGTGGCTGATGCGATCACCTGACCCAGGTGTTGAAACGCACCGGTAACCGGACCTAATGCTTCAAACGCAGCCAGTGCGGCAAATACAAACAGAGCAATCAGCGCTCCCGGTTGCGTATCACCGCCAATTCCCGCCGCTGCCAGCCAGAGAATGGCGGTAACGGTAACACCGGTGCAGAGCAGCATCAGTGCCTGCGACAGGCCCGTCAGGCGCGCCTGACGCTGTTGCTGTGTCAGCCAGGCCTGTTCTGTGTCGGTGAGCTGGCGGCGAAAGGCGGTCTGCGCGCCAAACAGGGTCAATTCGGCTTGCCCTTGTAGCCAGGTAGTTAACTGTGTGCGATAGCGCGAGCGCAGCAGCGTGAGATGGGTGCCAATCGGTTTGCCCGCACGGTAGAACACCGGCGGGAGCAAAGCTAACAACAGCAACATAATGGTGCAGAGGGTCAATGCCAGCGAGGCGTCAAGCCAGCTAAGCCCGTAAGTCACCACCAGGATCACCACCAGCGCGCTGACCAATGGCGATATCACGCGCAAGTAAAGGTGATCGAGTGTATCAACATCGGCAACCAGACGGTTGAGTAAATCGGCATGACGAAACCGGGCTAACCCCCCTGGTGAAAGTGGGAGCGTGCGCGAAAAGGCAAACACGCGCAGGTGTTGCAGCACGCGGAAGGTCGCGTCATGGCTCACCAGACGCTCGGCATAACGCCCGGCGGTACGTAGGATCGCCGTACCGCGCACACCCGCCGCAGGCAGCATATAGTTGAAGGTCATCAATCCGGCAAGGCCTGCCAGTGATGCCCCTGCCAGAAACCAGCCGGAGAGCGTCAACAGCCCAATACTTGCCAGTAATGTGACAATGGCGAGTACTATGCCAATGCTCAGCCGCCAACTGTGGCGATGATACAGCAGGAGAAAGGGTTTCAGTACCTGCAACGGACTATTCTGCGACATATTAGTAAGCTCCCTGACGCTGTGCCAGAAGATCGGCAAACGGGCCTGACTGCTGACGTAGCGTGTCATAGTCACCCTGCTGCACCAGTTGTCCTTTTTCCATCACCCATACGCTATCGTAATAGCGAGTGTCATCAAGGCGATGCGTCACCAGCAGCGTGGTTTGCTGACGTGCGGCGTTTCCCAAGGCGTGCATCACGCGCTGTTCACTGTGGGAATCCAGGCTGGCAGTTGGTTCATCCAGAAGGAGCAACTGCGAGTGCTTTAACAATGCCCGCGCAACGGCAACGCGTTGTGCCTGTCCGACAGAGAGTCGCGCTGCGCCATCACCCACGACGGTATCAAGACCCTGCGGCAACAAGGGCAGAAACTCGTGCACGTAAGCGCGTTCCACCGCGTGTTGCAACGTGTCCTCACTGGCCTGTGGGTTCCCCAATAGAATATTGCTGCGCAACGTTTCTTCTGGTAAATGCGGATGTTGTCCTAACCAACTGATGTGTTTACGCCATGCAGTCGCATCCAGAGCATGCAGTTCCTGCCCGTTGATACATAACGAACCACGATAGGGCAAAAAACCGAGCAGTACGTTAAGCAACGAACTTTTCCCAGCACCGCTCACGCCGACCAGCGCCACCCGCTGTCCCGGTTCGAGCGTAAAGGTCAGAGGCTCGGTTAGCGCACCACCAGTGGGCGATAGCACCACCAGTTGGTGAGCCTGAATGGTCATCGTCTCAGCGTCAAAAGTCTGAGTGCCGAGACCGATCTCTTCCGCTTCAGCGGTAAGAAAGCTCACCAGCGATTCCGCGGCGCCTACGGCCTGCGCTTTCGCGTGATAAAATGTGCCCAGATCGCGCAACGGTTGAAAAAACTCGGGGGCGAGAATCAAGACCAGAAAGCCGGCAAACAGGGTGACGCCGGTGCCATAATGGCCGAAATCCAGCTCGCCAAGGTAAGAAAAGCCAAAATATACCGCGACGACCGCGATGGAGATAGACGCAAAAAACTCCAATACGCCGGAAGAAAGAAACGCCATACGCAACACTTCCATGGTGCGACCGCGAAAATCCTCCGATGCCCGACGAATGTCATCCACTTCGGCAGCCCCGCGGTGGAACAGTCGCAACGTTTCCATGCCGCGCAACCGATCGAGGAAATGGCCGCTCAGGCGTGCCAGTGCCAGAAAATTGCGGCGGTTGGAATCTGCGGCCCCCATGCCGACCAGCGCCATAAACAACGGGATCAGCGGTGCGGTAACCAGCAAGATGAGTGCCGCCGCCCAGTTGATGGGAAACACAGCGGCCAGAATCAGCAGAGGAATTAAGGCTGCAAGATACATTTGTGGCAGATAGCGCGCATAGTAATCCTGCATATCTTCGACTTGCTCTAAAATAAGCGTCGCCCAACTGCCGGCTGGTTTTCCCTGCACCCAGGCGGGCCCCAAGCGCTGTAATTTTTCCAGTACCTGATGGCGAATGTGTTGCCGTACTGCCTCGCCACAGCGAAAGCCCACCTGCTCGCGCAGTAAGTGCGTGAGCGCGCGTGCGGCAAACAAGCCAATAAGCAGCGTGAACTCGATGAGGAGTGTCTGACGAGGTAAGTGCTCAATAATCAAGGCGTGCAACAATGTTGCCAATACCCACGCTTGTGCCACGATCAGAAGACCGCTTACCACCCCAAGTAATAAAGAGAGGCGGAGCCAGCGTTGTGCCAGTTTGCTCTGTTGTTTTATCCAGCGAGAAAGTTGTTGCTGTCGAGTCTGTTTCATAGAGTACCGTGCTGCGCTATAGAAAGGGGAATACACAAAAAGCCAACATTTATATAACTGTTATATAACAAAAAGCAGGCGTGTATTCAGCGTTGCCTCATGTTACCGCGCTAAAGTGCAGGTGCAAACCAAAAGGACGGAGAAAATGCGGGGAGAGATCAATTTTCCCAAAAGAGAGCAAAAAGAATCCCCTTATTCAGGTGGTACGATCTGAATAAGGGGAAAAGGGCAGAATATTATCGGGTAGTGAGGCCATCCAAATAGCGCTCTGCATCCAACGCGGCCATGCAACCGGTGCCCGCCGAGGTAATGGCCTGACGGTAGATGTGATCCATCACGTCGCCTGCGGCAAACACACCAGGGATGCTGGTCTGTGTAGCGTTGCCGTGGATGCCGGATTGTACCTTGATATAGCCGTTTTCCAGCGCCAGTTGACCGTCAAAAATGGCAGTGTTTGGGCTGTGGCCGATGGCGATAAATACGCCAGCCAGCGCCAGTTCTTCACTCTCATCCGTGTGGGTGTTACGAATACGAACGCCGGTCACGCCCATGTCATCGCCCAGCACTTCGTCCAGCGTGCGATCAGTGTGCAACACAATATTGCCGTTTTGCACTTTGTCCATCAGACGGTCGAGCAGGATTTTCTCTGCGCGAAAGCTGTCACGACGGTGGATTAAGTGAACTTGCTGAGCAATGTTAGACAGGTAAAGTGCTTCTTCCACCGCGGTATTGCCGCCACCGACTACGGCGACGCGTTGGTTACGATAAAAGAATCCGTCACACGTGGCGCAGGCAGACACGCCTTTACCTTTAAAGGCTTCTTCGGAAGGCAGACCGATGTAGCGTGCGGAGGCACCGGTCGCCACGATCAGGGCATCACAGGTGTATTCTTCGATGTCGCCAAACAGACGAAACGGGCGTTGTTGCAAATCAACGCGCTGGATGTGATCGAAAATGATCTCGGTGTTGAACTTTTCAGCATGAGCGTGCATGCGGTCCATCAGCAATGGCCCGGTAAGCCCTTCCGCGTCGCCCGGCCAGTTTTCCACTTCTGTCGTGGTTGTCAACTGCCCGCCTTTTTCCATGCCAGTGATCAACACCGGATGCAGGTTAGCGCGCGCGGCGTACACAGCAGCGGTATAGCCCGCTGGGCCAGAACCTAAAACCAATAGTTTGTGGTGCTTGACGGTACCCATGTGTTCCTCTTTTTTGCAACGGTCTACTTAACACCGATTGTAAGGAAATTACCGGTCTAAAAAAAGTAGGCCGCAAAATTGTTACCTATTTGTTTAATCGGTTGTGCCGATAACCCATATATTTCACTGAGAAGACAGCGTCATTTATTAGCGAAATGATTGAAAATGGTCTCACAGAGAGCACAGTAGGGTTTTATTTGGCAGTTTCTTCTGATTTTTATTGTTTTGCTTTGACAATCGGCTACCGTTTTGCGAAAACATCTAAGGAAGAGGAAACTATTTGTATGTGAATGGTTGAAAGCTCGGTTTTTCTTTATGTTGTCGCTTTTACCGTGCGACCGCTGATGGTGCGTTTATAACAGGACAGACAGGGCGTTATGCACGCAGGGGTGACATTGCGGTGCGCCGCGGCAGTGAAAGGAGAGTGACGTAACGCGACCCTTGATATACAAAATAGACAGCGCGTCTTCTTTTAGGGCTGCTCTGATACATTGATGTGGGTCGGAGTGTAGCAAGGGCAAGGATGTAGTGAAGAGAGACAATAAGAATGGTAGACACGAAAAAGCGACCGGGAAAAGATCTTGATCGCATCGATCGCAATATCCTGAATGAATTACAAAAAGACGGCCGAATCTCTAACGTTGAACTTTCCAAACGCGTAGGTCTTTCTCCTACACCGTGTCTGGAACGTGTGCGCCGCCTGGAGCGTCAGGGCTTTATCAATGGCTATACCGCATTGCTGAACCCGCATTACCTCGATGCTTCACTGCTGGTGTTTGTTGAGATCACGCTAAACCGCGGTGCGCCTGATGTTTTTGAGCAGTTCAACACTGCTGTGCAAAAATTGGAAGAAATTCAGGAGTGCCATCTTGTCTCCGGGGATTTCGACTATTTGCTGAAAACACGCGTGCCGGATATGTCCGCATACCGTAAGCTGCTGGGTGAAACATTGCTACGCTTGCCGGGTGTGAACGATACCCGTACCTACGTGGTGATGGAAGAAGTAAAACAGAGCAATCGTCTGGTGATCAGAACGCGCTAAACGCAGGGGTGCAAAGCCCGCTAATTTCAGCTACACTCCTGTGAATATATACAGTCACAGCGCCGAGTTCACCTCGGCGTTTTGTCACGAACATGAACAGGACCCCTGGAGAGACGCTTGAGCCAGGAATATACCGAAGACAAAGACGTGGCGCTGAAGAAACTAAGCGGTAGCCGTCGTTTATTGGAAGCGATTTTAATCGTTGTTGCGCTATTCGCCGTTTATTTGAGCGTAGCGCTGGTTAGCTTCAGTCCGTCCGACCCGAGCTGGTCACAAACTGCCTGGCATGAGCCCATTCATAATCTGTGCGGTGGCATCGGCGCTTGGCTGGCCGATACGCTGTTTTTCATCTTTGGCGTGCTGGCTTATGCCATTCCACCGATCATGCTGTCGCTGTGCTGGGTGGCTTTTCGCCAGCGCGATAATCAGAGCGATGTCGATCTGTTTACTCTCTCTTTGCGCCTGATTGGTACGTTGGCGCTGATCCTCACGTCCTGCGGTCTAGCCGCGCTCAATGTGGACGATCTCTACTATTTTGCCTCTGGTGGTGTGCTGGGCAGTTTGCTGAGCAGTTCAATGGTCCCGCGTTTCAACAGCATGGGTGCCACGCTGATTCTGCTCTGCGTCTGGGCAGCGGGGGTGACTCTGTTTACAGGTTGGTCATGGTTTACGATTGCCGAAAAAATTGGCGGCGCGGTATTAGGCCTTCTGACGTTCTTTTCCAATCGTTCTCGCGCAGGAGATAACTACCGCGATGAGGATGACGATTTGCATGACAATGCGGATCGTGAGGGCGGACACCACGATACATTAACCGCGTTAACGGAGGCAATAGCCGAAGACGTGGATGCGAATGACATATTGCTGGCACCCGCTGCGCGTGAGCGCGCCGCTGATGAAACAGAGCAAAACAGTACGGTAAGTGGCGTTGAAGCAACGGATCATCTTGCTCCGGTGCAGGAGTCGGTTCCGGTTGATACGGTGCCAGACCCAACGATCGCACCCAGAGCATTCACCCCGGCTACGCCAGCAACAGCTGGCAGTCATAATACCCACGGACAGGATTCACTGCCGCCGCTTTACGCGTTTGAGTTGCAGCAAGCTGCTGTGCAGGAAAATAACGCGTTACCCGCCTTTTCGCAGGCGACGGTGCCCGATCGCGATCGCACGCCGCTATTGGGTTCTATTCATGATCTGAGTGCACCCGCAGTGGCAGCGGCCACGCCTGCGTCTAGCGACGCCGTGCCCTTTATGCCTGCCTTTACGGCCGCAGGGGAGGATAATCCTCAGGTGAAACAAGGCATGGGTCCGGAATTGCCGCGTCCGAATCCGGTGCGTATTCCTACCCGGCGTGAACTGGCGTCTTATGGCATCAAGTTGCCGTCACAGCGTCATGCAGAAGAGCAAGAACGAGAAGCGCAACGTTTGGCACAGTCCCAGCCTGAAACGACTGAAAGGGTTACACCCGAAGAGGCTGACGTTGACGAGGCTACACAAGAGGCTGCTCTGCGTCAGGCTTATCTGGAGCAACAAGAGCAACGCTACGGCGAGGACTATGCCGAACGCGAGCAGGATGAAGAGGCACTGTTGCAGGCACAATTGGCGCAGGCGTTTGCTCAACAGCAACAGGCGCGTTATGACGTTAGTGCGCAGCCAGAGAGTCCGAGCGTAACGCCAGCCATCGAGCCCGTAGGTACAAAAGAGCTGGCCTCAGCCAGTGTGACGGCAGCATTTATCGCCGGTGTTGCTGCGGATGCCGATGCGAATGAGCCTGCCTTTTCTTTCTCACCGTTTAACGATTTGGTGGATGAGTCGCCCAAAGCGCCGCTGTTTACCTTGTCGCCAGCCGATGTGGCTGAATCGGCGCAGGATTCTTCCCCTCCATCGCCCACATGGCGTGCGGCAACTGGCGACGATGATAGCCTGGCAACGCGCGCACATCCGGTGGTGGAGCCTCAACATAGCGAGGATTTCGCCGACGATGATGAGCCTGAAAGCGATGCCACGCCCTCATTGATGGATAGTCTTATTCATCCGTTTTTGGTGCGTAACGATCAGCCTCTGCAAAAGCCAACCACACCATTGCCGACGCTGGAACTGCTCACAGCACCGCCGGAAAGTGAAGCGCCGGTGGACCATTTCGAGCTTGAGCATACCGCGCGTCTGATTGAAGCGCGTCTGGCGGATTATCGTGTTACCGCCAGCGTGGTGGGTTACGATGCAGGGCCAGTGATCACCCGTTTTGAGCTGGACTTGGCTCCCGGCGTGAAGGCCGCTCGTATTTCCAACCTGTCGCGTGACCTGGCGCGCTCGTTGTCAGTCGTAGCGGTGCGCGTGGTGGAAGTTATCCCCGGTAAACCTTATGTCGGCTTGGAACTACCGAATAAACTCCGCCACACCGTTTATTTGCGCGAAGTGCTCGATTGCAAGGCATTCCGTGATAACCCGTCACCGCTGGCAGTGGTGCTGGGCAAAGATATTGCTGGTCAACCGGTGGTCGCCAATCTTGCGCGTATGCCGCACTTGCTGGTGGCAGGGACGACAGGGTCGGGTAAATCTGTCGGTGTAAACACCATGATCATCAGCATGCTGTATAAAGCGACGCCGCAAGATGTGCGCTTTATCATGATCGACCCCAAAATGCTTGAGCTGTCGGTCTACGAAGGTATCCCGCATTTGCTGACCGAAGTGGTCACCGACATGAAAGATGCGGCGAATGCGTTGCGCTGGTGCGTCGGTGAAATGGACCGTCGCTATAAGCTGATGTCCGCATTGGGCGTGCGCAATCTGGAAGGCTATAACGAGCGGGTGAAAGCGGCGGAAGCGATGGGGCGTCCGATCCCTGACCCGTTCTGGAAACCCGGCGACAGTATGGATACTACACCGCACATGCTGGAGAAATTACCCTTTATCGTGGTGATGGTGGATGAATTTGCCGATCTGATGATGGCGGTTGGCAAAAAGGTGGAAGAGCTGATCGCCCGCCTGGCGCAGAAAGCGCGCGCGGCCGGTATCCACTTGGTGCTGGCGACGCAGCGGCCTTCCGTGGATGTTATCACTGGACTTATCAAGGCCAATATTCCAACGCGTATCGCTTTTACCGTGTCGAGCAAAATTGATTCACGTACCATCCTCGATCAGGGCGGTGCTGAATCGCTGCTGGGAATGGGGGATATGTTGTACATGGCACCAAACTCCTCCATTCCGGTGCGTGTGCATGGCGCGTTCGTTCGCGACCAGGAAGTTCATGCCGTGGTCCTGGACTGGAAAGCGCGTGGGCGTCCACAGTACATTGACAATATCACCAGTGCCAGCGATGACGGCGAAGGCGGTAATCTGGAATTTGGCGGCGATGAAGATTTGGATCCGCTGTTCGATCAGGCCGTGGCCTTTGTTGTAGAAAAACGGCGAGCCTCCATTTCTGGCGTGCAACGTCAATTCCGCATCGGCTACAATCGTGCCGCGCGTATTGTGGAACAGATGGAAATGCAAGGCATCGTTAGTGCGCCGGGGCATAATGGCAACCGAGACGTGTTGGCACAGCCACCCATGGACTGATGCCATTTACAGACAATTCGTCTACCGCATCGCGTGATTCTCAGGCAATAGTTATAGGTAGCACGGCGAGCAGTAGGTCGTTCAGTACGACATGTGCAAAGTACGATAGTCAGACCGCGATGGCGGCCTTTTGAATCGACAGCAAAGGATGTAAATAATGAGAACAGGCTTAGTGGCAAGCGTGCTGATCGCCGGGATGACGTCCAGCGCGGTTTATGCAGGTGCGGCGAGCGATTTACAGAGCCGACTGAACAAAGTGAACAGCTTCCATGCGACGTTCACCCAGAAAGTCACTAGCGCTGAAGGGACGGCGGTGCAGGAAGGTCAGGGGGAACTCTGGCTGAAGCGGCCAAATCTGTTCAACTGGAAGACCACAGCGCCGGATGAAAGCGTGCTGATCTCTGATGGCAAGACGCTGTGGTTCTATAACCCGTTCGTTGAACAGGTGACAGCGACCTGGCTGAAAGAAGCCACGTGCAATACGCCCTTTATGCTCATCACACGTAACGATGCCAGCGAATGGGGCCAGTATAATGTGCGTCAGCAAGGGGATGACTTTGAGTTAACGCCGAAAGTGGCCAAGGGTAACCTGAAACAGTTTGCAATCAACGTCAATGCCAGCGGCACCATCAAGAGCTTTGTCGCGACGGAGCAGGATGGGCAACGCAGCAGCTATACCCTGCAAAACCAGCAAAACGGCGCTGTGGATAGCAGCAAGTTCACCTTTACGCCGCCGAAAGGCGTGACGCTGGACGATCAACGGCAGTGAGGCCATCGTGAGTAACCTGTCGCTGGATTTTTCGGACAATAGCTTTCAGCCGCTTGCAGCGCGTATGCGACCCGTTACGTTGGAGCAATATATCGGTCAACAGCATCTGTTCGGCGCGGGTAAGCCCTTGCAGCGAGCGATAGAGGCGGGGCAGTTACACTCCATGATTCTATGGGGGCCGCCCGGCACCGGAAAAACCACGCTGGCAGAACTGATTGGTCGCTACGGACACGCTGACGTGGAGCGGATCTCTGCCGTGACCTCCGGCATCAAAGAGATTCGTGAAGCGATAGAGCGTGCGCGGCAAAATCGCGATGCCGGGCGACGCACCATCCTGTTTGTGGATGAAGTACATCGCTTCAACAAGAGCCAGCAGGATGCTTTTCTGCAGCACATTGAAGATGGCACCATCACTTTCATAGGCGCAACCACCGAGAACCCTTCGTTTGAGCTTAATTCGGCGCTGCTGTCGCGTGCGCGCGTCTATTTACTGAAGGCACTCACCGCGGAAGACATCGAACAGGTGTTACAGCAGGCGATGACCGATACCGCACGAGGGTTTGGCGGGCAGAACATCGTATTGCCGCATGAGACGCAGCGATTGCTGGCGGAACTGGCGAATGGCGATGCGCGCCGCGCGTTGAACAGTCTGGAAATGATGGCGGATATGGTCGAGGTCGATGCTCAGGGCAACAGGGTGCTAACCCCCGAACTGCTGCACGAAGTGTCGGGCGAACGTAGTGCGCGCTTTGATAACAAAGGCGACCGTTACTATGACCTTATTTCTGCATTGCATAAATCGGTGCGAGGTTCCGCACCTGATGCCGCATTGTACTGGTATGCACGCATTATTACCGCCGGTGGCGATCCGCTGTATGTTGCACGGCGTCTGTTGGCGATAGCCTCTGAAGATGTAGGCAATGCCGATCCGCGGGGAATGCAGGTGGCGATCGCCGCCTGGGATTGTTTTACCCGCGTGGGGCCTGCAGAAGGGGAACGCGCTATTGCTCAGGCGATTGTGTATCTGGCTTGTGCACCCAAGAGTAATGCGGTCTACACCGCCTTTAAAGCGGCGATGCAGGATGCCAGAGAGAAACCGGATTACGACGTGCCGGAGCATTTGCGCAATGCGCCCACCACACTGATGAAAGAGATGGGACCGGGTGCGGAATACCGCTACGCCCATGGTGAACCCAATGCCTACGCGGCGGGTGAAGACTATTTCCCGCAAGCGATGGCGCAAACGCGTTACTATCAGCCAACGTCACGCGGTCTGGAAGCCAAAATTGGTGAAAAGCTAGCTTGGCTGACTGCACAGGATCAAAATAGCCCGACAAAACGCTACCGCTGAACTAGGCGTTGCGGTAAGGTTATAAAGTTCTTTTCTACCGCGCGACGGGTGTCGTGCAACGTAAAATTTCACCAAAAAACATTAAAACAGGATTAGCATGCTCGATCCCAATTTACTGCGTAATGAGCTAGACGAAGTTGCCGAAAAGCTACTGGCTCGCAGAGGTTTTAAACTGGATGTAGACACGCTGCGTCAACAAGAAGAACGCCGCAAAGTGCTACAAGTAGAAACGGAAAGTCTGCAAGCAGAGCGTAACTCCCGATCGAAAGAGATTGGTGCGGCTAAATCTCGTGGTGAAGATATCGGACCGTTGCGCCGCGAAGTGAATACCCTTGGTGAAAAGCTGGATGCGGCCAAGGCCGAGCTGGATGCCTTGCAAAATGCCATTCGTGAACTGGCGTTAACCATTCCGAATATGCCGGACGACACTGTGCCGCTGGGCAAAGATGAGCATGATAACCAAGAAATCAGCCGCTGGGGTGAACCACGTCAGTTTGATTTCCCGGTGCGCGATCATGTTGATTTAGGCGAATTGGCGAAAGGCGTCGATTTTGCTGCTGGTGTTAAATTAACCGGTGCGCGTTTTGTTGTCATGAAAGGACAAATTGCTCGCCTGCACCGTGCGCTGTCACAATTTATGCTGGATCTGCATACCGAACAGCACGGTTATCAGGAAGCCTACGTGCCTTACCTGGTTAACCACGCTACTCTGTACGGTACCGGCCAGTTGCCAAAGTTTGGTGAAGACCTGTTTCAGACCAAGCCGTTGGATGAAGAAGCGGAAAGCAGCAATTATGCCCTGATCCCGACGGCAGAAGTGCCGCTGACCAATCTGGTGCGCGACGAGATTCTGGACGAAGAAACACTGCCGATCAAAATGACGGCGCACACCCCGTGTTTCCGCTCTGAAGCGGGTTCCTATGGTCGTGATACCCGTGGTCTGATCCGTATGCACCAGTTTGATAAAGTGGAGTTGGTGCAGATTGTGCGCCCGGAATACTCCATGGATGCGCTGGAAACGCTGACGACGCATGCGGAAACCGTGTTGCAACTGCTGCAACTGCCTTATCGCAAGGTGCTGCTGTGCACCGGTGACATGGGCTTTGGCTCAACCAAAACCTACGATCTGGAAGTGTGGCTGCCAGCGCAGAATACCTACCGTGAAATCTCTTCTTGCTCCAACATGGGAGATTTTCAGGCTCGACGCATGCAAGCGCGCTGCCACAGCAAGAGTGACAAGAAAACGCGTCTGGTGCATACGCTGAACGGTTCCGGTCTGGCGGTTGGGCGTACACTGGTTTCCGTGCTGGAAAACTATCAGCAGGCGGACGGACGTATTGCCATTCCTGATGTACTACGTCCTTATATGGGCGGGTTGGAGTTTATCGGCTAAACATGCCGCTGTCCCGTTGTTAAAAGCGCCTTTCGGCGCGCTTTTTTGCATTATGGCGCCACAGTATCACAAAACGTGCGGCATGAGTTTTTCCTCGTTGACTTTTAAACACGCAGTGGCATGATGCACACACACTTTCTTGTTGTATTGTTTATCCACGCCCACTATGTCTGCTTTTTCTCGCCCAGTGCTGCTATTGCTCTGCGGCCTTATGCTGCTTACGGTTTGTATCGCTGTACTTAATACGCTGGTTCCGTTATGGCTTAACTATCAGCATGCTTCTGTGTGGCAGGTGGGCGTCGTGGGGTCATCCTATTTTACGGGTAACTTGCTGGGGACGTTGTTGGCCGGCCGCTTGATTCTCCGTCAAGGATTTACGCAGCTATGACCTTGCCGCTTTGCTGTTTGCGTTGGCAACGCTGGGGCTGATGTTTTCCACGGACGTAACCAGTTGGCTGGTATGGCGTTTTGTAGCAGGTGTCGGCTGTGCGTTGATATGGGTTGTGGTGGAAAGTGCGCTGTTGTGCAGCAGCTCATCCACGCACCGTGGTCAACTGCTGGCAGCCTATATGGTTTATTATCTGGGAAGCGTCGTTGGTCAGATCTATGTCGGCCTGCTGCCAACCGCTGTAGCGAGTGTTATTCCCTGGATGGTCACGCTGATTGTGCTTGCCGTGTTACCGTTTCTGTGCACCCGTTTACCGCGTCTGGCGCAGTCGGAGCATCCGGTCCATGTGGGGAAAATGCTGCGTAAACGCAGTGCGCGTCTAGGTATCAATGGCTGTGTGATTTCCGGCGTGATCCTGGGGTCGCTGTATGGGTTGATGCCGCTTTATCTCTCCCACAGTGGCACCAGCGATGCCGACGTGGGTTATTGGATGGCGCTGTTGATTGGTGCCGGCATTGTCGGTCAGTGGCCGGTGGGGCGTATGGCAGATCGCTATGGGCGCTTATTGGTGCTGCGTGTGCTGGTGTTTGCCGTTATTGTAGCCTGCGTTGCGTTACTGAGCGTTGGACATCTGGTAATGGCACCTGCGTTGTTTTTGCTGGGCGGAGCGGGATTTACACTGTATCCAGTAGCAATGTCCTGGGCGTGCGAAAAGGCACGTCATGAAGAGCTGGTGGCGATGAACCAGTCATTGCTGCTCAGTTACACTGTCGGCAGCCTTGTTGGTCCCAGTATGGCGGCCGCGCTGATGCAAACTTATTCTGATCGCGTGCTGTTTGTGTTGATTGCTGCGGTATCGCTGGTTTATCTGGTTATGCTGCTTAAGAAAAGCGATCGCCATCCTAAACCGTTGGCGGCATAAATGTCACTTTAGGCTGGCTAATGTACTTTTTCCTGCCTCCACGATATTGTTCCATAACGCTTCTGCTACCGGGCTCAGGCGCTGCCTGGCATTGCTAATCAGGTAAAAGATACCGGTCAGGTTTAACTCGTCAGGGGCGATAGCGGCCAATTTACCCTGTTCAACCCAGGGTGCGGCGTAGTGATCGGGTAAATAGCTAATATGGGTGCCGGCTAACAGGAGCAATAAACTGCTTTCGAGGTGCCAGACGGTTTGATGAAAATCTTGCTTAGAGACTGGCCCTAATTGTTTGCTGATTTCATTAACAGGGTCGTGTATTCAATATGTTGATTTCATTGTGAAATGTCAGGTTTTGGATGTGGAATACAGTGGCTAAAGTTGATGTAAGATGCCCGTTTTGTGAACAGACATCTCCTGTGAAAAAACACGGTTATGGCAAAAGTGGCCATCAGCGTTACCGTCGTCAGTCATGCAAACACGGATGGCTATATGGCTTACAACGACGAACTTCCAAAAGTAAAACACATTGTTAGCAAACTGTATACACAGCGTATTGAGCGTGCACATCTGACACTGCGTAACCGATTGCAACGGCTCAATCGCAAGACGCTGGGATATTCAAAATCATCCGAAATGTACGATAGGATCATCGGTACTTACATCGAACGCGAGTACTA